>JACRCY010000472.1 GCA_016218785.1 Deltaproteobacteria bacterium | reverse complement strand
TGGTCGAACAGGTCGAGCAGGTACAGGGCCCGGGCGGTCCGCGCCGCCTGGTTGCCGCCCTTGGCCTCGCTGCGCAGATCCTCGAGGGCCAGGCGCGTCCGGTCGTCGGGCGGCAGTCGCAGCCGCTCGGTCGCCGCGGCCCCGGCGTACGACGGGCGCGGCGTCTCCGGCGGCGGCGGCGAGCCACAGGCCTGGAGCAGGGAGCACAGGCAGGCGAGGGTGACGGCGGAGCGCATACCGCCGGACTCTAGCACGAGGGGCTCGGTTCCGCCGAGCCGCGGCGGGTCCGCTTGTGGCCCACGAGGGCGCCCGGTACGATGGCGCGATCGTGCGTCGTCTCGTACCACTGCTGCTCCTCGCCGTGGCCGCGCCCGCGCTCGGCTACGACTGGGAGCTGCAGTCGGAGACGGTGGGGCAGGGGTACCAGGTACGGCGACTGCAGGGCGGCGGCCAGGCGGAGCTGCTCAGCCGGCGCCGCCTCACCCAGGACCTGGGCCTGGGCGTCTACAACCTGGCGCCCGAGGGGTGGACCGACGAGGGGCGGAAGAACCAGCTCTACGTCGTGACGCGGCTCAAGTTCGACACGGACTTCGGCACCTACCCCGAGAAGGCGGCGCGCGACCTGATCCCGGAGCTGCAGCGGTACGACTTCACGCTGCTGTACGGCTTCGTGGGGGGCCGCGACGTCTTCGGGCGCGTGGACTTCCAGCTCGGACGGCAGATCTCCATGGACCTGATGGACTTCTACTCCTTCGACGGCCTGCTCGTCCGCGTCCGGGCGCCGGGCCACCTGGCGCTCGAGGCGCTCGGCGGCGCCGCGGTGCGCAACGAGTGGCCCCTCGCGTCGCCGATCTTCGAGCTGGACGGCACCAGTCGCCACAACCGCGACCCCCAGACGCGGCCCGGGCTCGAGGACAGCCCGGCCGCCACCGTGGGCGCCGCCCTGGAGACGTGGGGCCTCGGCCAGTTCCAGACGCGGCTCGCCTACCGGGCCACCATCTCCGCGACCCGGGGCCGCCTCGAGGGGGAGCCGGCCACGGCCCTGCTCGACGAGCGCCTCTCCTGGCAGGCCGCGGCCAGCCTCTGGCGCGGGCTGGTGCAGCCCATGGCCGGCGTGCGCTGGGACTTCCTGCAGTCGCGGGTCGACCAGGCCGAGGCCGCGCTGCGGGTGCGCCCCTGGCGCCGCCACTCCTTCGTCGTCGAGTACCTCCGCGCGGCGCCGACCTTCGACGGCGACTCGATCTTCAACGTCTTCGCGACCGAGCCCTACCAGGACCTCCGCGCGGGCTGGGACTTCGACGGCCCTGGCCTGCAGGCCTACCTCCGCGGGTTCACCCGGTTCTTCGCGGCGGCGGGCGGCGTCGGCGGCGGCACCGACGCCGGGGGCGCGGCGGGCCTGACGCTCCGCTTCGGCCGTGGCCGCGCCCGCGCCGACGTCTACTACGAGGACGGCTACGCCGGGCGGCGCACCGGCTGCGACCTGCGCGCCGCCGTCGAGGTGGTCCGCGGCTGGCTGGCGCTGGACGGGCGCACCACGGTGGTCGCCACCGCGACGCCCTCGGCGCGCGAGAACCGCATCGGCGAGCCAGCGGCCGTGAGCTCGGTGGGCCTCGAGGGGGGCGTGCGCTGGACGCCGGCGCGGGCCCTCACCGTGCACGTCGTCTCCTACGGCAACCTGTCGAGCCTCGAGCGGTCGTTCGGCGTCTTCACGTTCGTGGAGATCCACGCGTGGCTCTTCGAGACCCACCGCAAGGGGCAGCGATGAGGCGCGCCCGCGTCGGCCTCCTGGCGCTCGGTGCCGTGCTCCTCGGGAACGGCCCGGTCCGCGCCGACCCGTCGCCGGTCGTCTACCCGGTGTCGGAGCGGCCGCTCCGCTTCAGCCACGCCACCCACTCGAAGCAAGGGTGCGCGTCGTGCCACGAGCAGGTCTCGCGCTCCACTCGCCCCGGTGACAAGCTCACGCCGCCCGAGGACATCTGCCGGCGCTGCCACGCCATCGACCGCTCCGGCAAGCCGGGCACGCGCACCAGGGCGTGCGAGGTCTGCCACACCAGGTGGAATCCGCAGGGATTCCCCGTCCTCACGGCGAAGCGCTCCCCACAGCTCAAGTTCGGCCACCGGCTCCACGCCCAGGAGCCCTGCGTCCGCTGCCACGTCGGCGTCGAGGCTTCCCGTCGGCCGAGCCTCAGGCACCTGCCCGACATGTCCACGTGCCTGGAGTGCCACGCGGGCAAGCGCCGCCTGCGCTGCTCCGGCTGCCACCCGACCGACGGCGCGGGCCGCCTGCGGACCCGGCTCGACAGCGGCGTGCTCATCCCGCGGGGGACGCTGCGGGCCGACCGCCACGGCGCCGCCTTCTTCAAGGACCACCGGATGGTCGGGCGCGACCGGGCCTACTGCGAGAGCTGTCACCGGCAGGAGCAGTGCGTCCGGTGCCACAACGGGGGCTACCGGGTCCGGAGCATCCACGGTACCGGCTACACGCTGCTCCACGGCGCCGATGCGCGCCGGAACCGGCCGAACTGCTCCTCCTGCCACCGGGGCCAGACCTTCTGCCTCTCCTGCCACGAGCGGAGCGGGGTGAGCGAGGCGGTCCCCAAGAACCCCTTCCGTCCGGGCGTGGGGGGCGTGGGCACGGGCGTGCTGCGCTTCCACCCGCAGGGGTGGGTGGACCACCGCACCCGGGGCGCGGCCACGAACCTGCACGCGGGCCAGGCGCGGCGCAACCCCCGCTCGTGCACCTCCTGCCACCGCGAGGACACCTGCGTTCGCTGCCACGGGACCAAGGCGGGCAACCCGGCCAGGATCTCCCCCCATGGCCCCAACTTCGCCGGCTCGGCGAAGTGCCGGAGCATGGCGGCGCGCAACACCCGCGTGTGCCACAAGTGCCATGACCCGAAGGACACCCCGCGGTGCCGGTGAGCCGGGCAGTGGCAGGTGGGGAATCCGTGCCCCGGTGTGGGGCAGGCTGGCCCCACCGTGGGTTGAATGCACGCGATCGGGGCTTGAGAGAAAACTGGTTGAAGGTTGAACGTTTAAACGCTAAACCTTCAACTTGTGCTTTGCTCCAGAAGCCATTGTATGGCCCGGCACGCTCATTGCAACACTGATTCCCGGAAGGATCCGCCAGGTGTCCGAGTACCCGCAGCGGTTCGGCCCCTACCTCCTGGAGCGCAGGCTCGCGGTCGGAGGCATGGGCGAGCTGTTCCTGGCGCGCCGGGTGGCGCCGCAGGGGCCGAACGGCGGCGTGGCGGGGCGGCAGTGCGTGCTCAAGCGGATCCTCCCGGATCTCACCGAGAGCGACGAGTTCGTTGCGAGATTCCACGACGAGGCCGCCATCGCCGTGCGGCTCCGGCACGAGAACATCGTGCGGGTGTTCGAGGTGGGCATCTGCGACGGCCGCCACTACCTGGCGCTCGAGCAGGTGGACGGACCCGACCTCCGGCGGCTCCTCTCGGCCTGCTGGCGGGCCCAGCGGCGCCTCCCCGTGGCCGTGGCCGTGTACATCGCGCACGAGGCGCTGGGCGCCCTGGCGTACGCGCACCACCTGCGCGACTCCACGGGGCACACCCTGGACCTGGTGCACCGCGACGTCTCCCCCTCCAACGTGCTCGTGTCGCGCCAGGGGGACGTGAAGCTCATCGACTTCGGCCTGGCCAAGACCCGGGCCGCGGCCGTGTCCACGCGGCCCAACGTGCTGTTCGGCAAGGTCGGGTACCTCTCGCCCGAGCAGGCCCGCTCCTGGCCCGTGGACCTGCGGTCCGACCTCTACTCGGCCGGCGCGATTCTCCACGAGCTCCTGACCGGCGAGCGCCTGGTCCAGGCGGCCAGCACGGTAGATCTTCTGGATGCGGTGGCCAACCCCAAGGTGGTGCCCCCCTCCACGCTGCGGCCGGGGCTGCCCCCGGAGCTGGACCGGGTCCTGATGAAGGCCCTGGCGCCCGAGCCGAAGGACCGCTACGCCTCGGCCGAGGAGTTCCGCGTGGCGCTCTTCCCGTTCCTCGGCGCACCCCTGCCGGAGCTCCGCGCGCAGACCGGCCAGACCGTCGTGGACATCGTCGGCCCCACCGACCGCCCCGCCGTGCGCACGACCACCCCGCCCCAGCAGTTCCCGTCGGTGCAGGTGGAGAACATCGAGGTCGAGGGGTCCGGCGAGATCACGGGGCAGCACGCCCTCGAGAACGAAGGCGAGGGCGAGGCTGCGGCTCCCGGCCCCGGCGCGCCCCACGAGCGCGAGCGCGAGGCCAGCATCGAGCGCACCGGCCGCCGGCGGAGGCCGCGCGGCCAGTTCCGCGCGGAGATCGGGACGGTCTACGGCCCGGTCGTGGAGGACCCGGCGCCGCCGAATGACGACGACTGGGCGGTGCTCAAGCCGTCGCGGGAGCCGAAGGACCCCACCGGCGAGGAAGTGGTGGACGACCTGACGGCCGACGCGGAGGAGGAGACGTCCGGCTCCCTGTCGCTGTCGCGCCGACGCACCGGCGCGAGGGGCGGCCGCGCCGTGCAGTGGGGCACCGTGGCGCTCTGGGTTGCCGGGGTCGTGATCGTCGCAGTGGCGCTGTTTCTCTGAGCTGGGCCACGGCCACGATCAACGGCAGCGGTCGGATCGCCTGCCGCGGCCGTCCGATGGTGGAGCAGCGCATCCACGGCTCCGGCGAGGTCCAGGCGCTGGGCGAGTCTTGTCCGTCTCGCCGGAGGCCGACGCCACCCACCCGAAGGCGAGCGCGGCCGCGACCAGCGCGGCTGCGCGCCTCACGTCCGCGGCTCCTGGAGCCGCACCAGGGAGTTCAGGGAGCCGGTCCGGTAGCCGGCGAGGTCGAGCGCGACGAAGGTGAAGCCGTGTCTGCGGCCCAGCTCGAGGATCTGCTCCCGCATGCCGAGGGCCCGCGGCATCATCTCCGGGTCCAGCTCCAGCCGGGCCAGGTGCTCGTGGAACCGCACGCGCAGCTGCCGGAAGCCGAGGGCGCGCAGGTCCTCCTCGAAGCCGTCCACCTGCCGCAGCCGCTCGGGCGTGATCCGGGTCCCGTACGGGAAGCGCGACGAGAGGCAGGCGAGCTGCGGCTTGTCCCAGGTGCGCAGGCCCAGCTCCCGGGACGCCTCGCGGACCTCGGCCTTGCCCAAGGCCGCCTCGACCAGGGGCTGGCGGGCGCCGTGCTCCCGGGCGGCCTGCAGGCCGGGGCGGTAGTCGCCCAGATCGTCGGTGTTGGTGCCGACGAGGACCTCGGCGAGGCCCAGCCGCTGCGCCAGCGGGCGCGCCAGGGTGAGCAGCTCGGTCTTGCAGTGGTAGCAGCGGTCGATGGGGTTCTCGGCGAAGCCGGGCCGCTCCAGCTCGTGCGACTCCACGACCTCGAGCCGGCAGCCCATCTCCCGGCACAGCGTGCGCGCCTCCTCGGCCTCGGCGCGCGCCATGGTGGCCGAGATCGCGATCATGGCGACGCAGCGGTCGCCGAGGACGTCGTGGGCGACCCGGAGGAGGAGCGTCGAGTCCACGCCTCCGGAGTAGGTGCAGAGGACCGACCCGTACCCGCGCAACACCTCGCGCAGGCGGTCGAGCTTGGTCTGGATCTCGGCTGCGAGCATCGTCGTGTCAACGGGGGCCAACGGTGGGTGCCGCCATTCTGTTCCTGCCTGGTAGTTATAACGCCGCCAGGGCCCGGGCGCCCGTTCCTTGGGGCATGAGGGCGAATGGAGCCGTGGGGGCCTTGCCAGCGCCGAACCCGGGTCGAGCTGTCGAGCCCGCCCCAGCCGGCCGGGGGCGAGTTGTGAGCGCGCACACGCAGCGTGTCATGGTTGAACTGGACCCGGGGCGAGCTGCGGCGCCGGGGCGGCGCGGCCGGCGCCCCGGCGAATCAAGCGCCCGTTCCGGCCAATGGCGCGGTTCAATCCTGGGCCGCGCCCGTCGAACACGCGGTCCAATCCTGGACCGTGCCCGTGAACCGTCCGGCCTCGCGGAAGCGGCGCCGCGCGGGGTCCCACTCGTGGAGGGCGGCGCCGAGGGCCACGCCGGCCCGCACCTCGACGACCAGGTGGAGCAGCGGCCAGGCAGGCGCCTCGCCCCCCAGGAGCGCGAGGCGCTCGTCCTCGGCCGAGAAGCGCGCGGGCGCGTCCACGTGGGAGTGGTAGAGGACCCGCGCGGGGCGTGGTCCATCGAGGCTGGCCGCGAGCGCGCGGATGTCGTCGACCCCCAGGGTGAACGCGCTGCGGGCGTCGCGGGGGAACGTCCCGGCGTCGGCCTCGTGGTACCGGTCCTGCGCATTGGCGCACTGACGGACCTCGTCCAGGGCGCCGTGCCGCGGGCCGAGGAGGAGGCCGCAGCACTCGCGCGGGTACGCGGCGGCGGCGTGCGCGAAGACGGCGCGCAGCAGCGGGGCCGGGACCGGCGCGCCGGCCGCCGGCCCCCGCCCGGCCTCGGGCTCAGCCCTCATGCGGCTTGCCGCACTCCTTGCACTTGCCGTCGGGGCCGATGAGGCCGGTGCAACAGTCGTCCGAGCACAGGATCCGGTCCTCGGGGTCGAAGCCGCTCGCCCCGCCCTTGCCGGTCGGCAGGGGCTTCGCCGCCGGCTTCTTCTCGGGGGCGGCGGACGCCCTCTCGGCGATCGCCTTGCCCGTGCCGGTGGCCGGCGGCGGGCCGTCGGGCGACTCCGTGCCGCACACCTTGCACTTGCCGTCGGGGCCGATGACGCCGATGCAGTTGTCGTCGGGGCACAGACGTCGGGACTCGGGATCGAAGTCGGCGTCGCCGCCGTGGGGCCCGTCTCCCGGCTCGCTCTCGTCGCGCTCGTCCTCGTCGCGTTCGTCGGTGTCGCTCATGGCGGGCTCCTGACCCTCGCGCGGCGTCGCTACTTGAGGTTCTTGAACAGGTTCTCGAGCTTGGCCTTGGCCGCGGCGAGGTCGGTGTGCTGCAGCGGGGCGTCGCGCTCGACGAAGCTGAAGTGCGTGCAGAAGTTCGAGCCCTCCCGGTCGCGGATGAACTGGGACTCGGGCTCGCGGCACTTGTTGTGGAGGTTCTCGTCGTACAGGTAGCAGTTCTTGCACACGTGCAGGTCGTGGCCGCAGTGAGGGCAGGTGTCGAGGCGGTGGACCTTCACGCCGACCTTGACCTCGAACTGCAGCTCGTTCCCGCAATACCAGCAAAAATAGGCCGCCATCTGCTTCTCCCTCGGGAGGACGTATACCATCGCGGCCGGGGGCCAGCAAGCGGACCGACGCCCGGCCGCGCCGCCCGGCCGACTCGCTCCACGATTGAGGCCGACCCGTTCGAGCACAAACGCTCAGAAACGTCACCTTCTCGACGGCACAAGTGCTTGTGGACGGCCAAACGCTCCGTAATTGAACCTTGAGGGCCTCACAGATCGCGAGGCGAGTCGCCGTGAGTCCGGGGAGAGCGGCTGCGCATCTCCGCCGTGCGGGAATCCACCACCGTCAGGGCGGCGAGATGCCGCGGGCGGTGTTCACGTTGATGCGCGCCTGGACGGTGTTGGGGCCGTTCTGCGACGAGACCACGTCGTAGCCGTGCTCGAAGTAGCCCTGGATCGTGGCCACCGAGATGGGGGTGGCGCTGTCGTAGGTGAACGAGCGGATCCCGGCGGGGTGCAGGCGGTTCGGGGTGAGCGAGGACACGTTCACGGTCGGGTCGAACTCGAACATGAACGCGCGTGGGTTGTGGATGACGTCGATGAGCGTGTCCACGTCCGCGACGTTGGAGCCGACGTTGACGAGGTACCAGACGGTGTCGGCGCCGGTCAGCGTCGGGATGATGGTCTGCAGCTCGGCGGCCGAGCCCAGCTCGATGAAGGCGAAGTCCTCGGCCCCGAGGGCGTGGATCTCCTGGATGGTGCGCTGGTAGTCGACGCTCCGCTTGACGCAGAGCTGGACGACCATCTTGCCGCGGATGTAGTTGAGCACCTCGTCGAGGCGCTGGAAGTGCTCGGTCAGCGACGGGGCGCGGAGGCAGGCCGTCACCTGGGCCGCCGTGCTGTCCTCGATGACGAGACCCTGGATGCCGCAGAGCACGGACTCGTAGATCTGGATCGGGCTCGAGTGCGCGATGACGGGCACGTTGTCGCTGGTGACGCGCACGTCGATCTTCACGCCCTCCATGCCGATGTTGAACGCGTTGATGATCGCCGCGTTGGAGTCGTAGGGGGCGTTGACCGCGTCCCAGGCCCCGCCGTGCCCGATCGACATGGCGCGGTTGCAGGCGGGGTCGGTCCAGCACACGCCGAGCGAGCTGCGGTAGGTGCCGCCGTCCGGGACGATCGTCCCCGTGTCGTTCTGGACCGGGCCGTCCGTGGCCGCGGGCCCGTCGCCGGTCGCGGGTGCGTCGCTCTGGGCCGGGCCATCCGTGGCCACGGGCCCGTCACCCGGTGACGCGGAGTCCCCCGGGGCGGCGTCCTGCCCGGCGCCGCTGTCGCTCCCCTGCGACGGCGTCGATCCGCCGCACGCCCCCACCACGAGCCC
>JACRCY010000474.1 GCA_016218785.1 Deltaproteobacteria bacterium | reverse complement strand
TTACTTGGCCTTGTCGGCCTTGGCCTGGACGCGGGCCGCCATCTTGGCGTCGGCCTTCTTGTCCTCCGGCTTGGCCTCGGCCTTGGCGCCATCGGCCGGCGCTGCTGCCGCCGCGCCCTCGGCACCCTCGACCGCGGCACCCTCGGCCGCCACGGCCTCCTCGGCCGCCTTCTCTTCCTTCGGCGCCACGACGACCGCGACCGACTGCTTCGGGTCGAGGAGCACGCGCACGCCGGCGGCGACCGGGAGGTCGGTCGCCTTCAGGGAGTCGCCGATGTTCAGGGCGCTGATGTCGGCCTCGAGCTTGGTCGGGATCCGATCGGGCAGGCAGGCCACGTCGACCATGCGGAAGACCTGGTGCAGGATGCCGCCGATCTTGACGCCCTCGGCCTTGCCGGTGAGCACGACCGGGACCGTGACCTGGATCTCCTTGGTCAGGTCGACGCGGACGAAGTCCGCGTGGAGCACGGTGCGCTTCATCGGATCGGTCTGGAAGTCCTTCAGCATGACCGTCAGCTGCCGCGCGGCGGCGCCGCCCTTGACCGTCATGGTGTTGACCGTGTTCTTGCGCTTCTCGGGGTCGAGCGCGTCGTGCAGCGCCTTGGGATCGAGCGCGAGCGCGATGGGCTCCTCGCCGCCGCCGTAGCACACCGCCGGGATGCGCCCCGTGGCGCGCAGCTTGTGGGCGTAGCCCTTGCCGTGACCGGTACGAACCTCGACTTCCAGCTTTCCGACTTCCATGACCTTCTTCCTTCGCTAAGACACCCCGCCGCGGCGGGGTGCAACGTTCCGGGAACCTTAGGGCCCGCCTAGATGAACAGCGAGCTGATCGAATCTCCGTGGTGGATGCGCTTGATGGCCTCGCCGAGGAGGCGGCCCACGCCCAGCTGCTTGATCTTGCGGCAGGCGCGGGCGTGCTCGGCGAGCGGGATGGTGTCGGTGACGACGATCTCCTCGAGGGGCGCCGCCTCGATCCGGTCGATGGCCGGGCCCGAGAGCACGCCGTGGGTGGCGCAGGCCGAGACCGACCGGGCGCCGGCGTCCATGATCGCCCGGGCCGCGTTGCACAGCGTGCCGGCCGTGTCGATCATGTCGTCGATGACCACGGCGTCCTTGCCGGTGACGTCGCCGATGATGTGCAGCACCTCGGAGACGTTGTGCGCGGTGCGCCGCTTGTCGATCATCGCGAGGGTGGTGCCGAGGCGCTTCGAGTAGGCGCGGGTGCGCTCGACGCCGCCGGCGTCGGGCGAGACCAGCACCGTCTGCGACGGCACGTGGCGCGAGCGCAGGTACTCCATCAGCACCGGCATCGCGAAGAGGTGGTCGAAGGGGATGTTGAAGAACCCCTGGATCTGCCCCGCGTGCAGGTCCATGGCCAGCACGCGGTTGGCACCAGCCGCCGTGATGAGATCGGCCACCAGGCGCGACGTGATCGGCGTGCGCGGCTTGGTCTTGCGGTCCTGGCGCGCGTACCCGTAGTAGGGCAGGACCACGACGATGGAGCCGGCCGACGAGCGCTTGAGCGCGTCGACCATCACCAGCAGCTCCATCAGGTTGCGGTTGACCGGGGTGCAGGTCGGCTGGATGACGAAGCAGTTGACGCCGCGGACGTTCTCGCCGATCTCGCAGTAGAGCTCGCCGTCCGAGAAGGTGGTGCACTCGGAGGCGCCGAGCGGGATCTCGATGTACTTGCAGATGTCCTGCGCCAGCTGGCGGTTGGCGTTGCCGCCGAAGATTGTGAGCGATTTCAGCACGGCTCGCCCCTTCCACTCCGGTCACCCGACACCTGACCGGGCCCGAAGCGTCGCCTGTATAGGCGATCAGTCCCCCCAAGTCAAGGCTCTGCCCTGCCCCCTGCCCTGCCCCCTGCCCTGCCCCCTGCCCTGCGGTGGCACGAGCGGCTCGGCCGGGCGCGCTGGTTCGCTGCGCGGCCACTACCTCGGGCTGGTGGTCGACTCGGACGGCGTGCTGACGCGGGCGGCGGCGCGGCGGGCGGCGGCGCGGCGGCGGCGCTCGTAGGCGCTCGTCGCCTCGCGGATGATGGCCGGGTGGTTGCGGAAGACGAACCGGGCCGCGGCGCGCACGCGGCCGATGCGGGCCTGGAGCAGGGTCAGCAGGCGGTTGCGGAACGCGAGCGCGCGCTGCTCCTCCGCCGAGGGCGGCACCGGCGCCGGCGGCCGCTCGCGAAGCTGCACCGCGAGCTTCGGAGCCTCGTCGATCAGCGCCGCGTCGAAGCCGCCCAGGCCCTGAAGCTCCTTGCGGTGCGACCGGGCCAGTGCCGCGTAGTCGACGAGCTCGCCCGCGAGCGCGTCGGCGGTATCCGGATCGCCTTGGTGCGCAGAGGCCACGCGCTCGAGCTGCGCGTCCTTCTCGTCCGCCACGCCGTCGTCGAAGAACCACTCCAGCGAGGCCGTCAGCTCGCCGAGCACGAAGCGCGCCCGGGGCAGGAGGTCGGGCGACGCCTGGGGGTCGACGAGCAGGAGGTACTCGCTCTGCGCGTCCTGGGCCGCGCGCTGGAGTTCTCGGATCTCCTCCACCGTCCGTTTGGGCAGGTTCTTGCCGGCGCTGGCGAGCCCGGGCCGGAGCACCTTGCCGGTCTTCGCGTGCTTTTTCGGCTCCCAGTACTTCACCCCGAACGCCGCGATGTCGACGGCCTCGCCGAGCAGCACGTAGAGCGGCACGGTCGCCTTGAACTCGTCGGACGGCAGCGCCCAGGCCGCCTGGTCCCACCACTTCCTGGTGTCGTTCATTGTCCCTTCCTCCGTCGTCGGCCGGGCGGTTCCAAGCGCCGCCCGGGCCCGTCACCCGCGCCGGAGTATAGGCGCAGCCCGGCGCGCCCAGCAAGGACTCTCGCGCGGCCTGGTGGCCTCGCGCCTCCTTGGACGCAGAGTGCCTGTCCTGGTGGCCAGAAGGGGGATGTCCTGCTCGCCCTGGCCCCTGTCCTGCTCGGCCCCCCACGTGTCCTGGACGACCCCCCAGGTGTCCTGGACGACCCCGCCCCTGTCCTGGCCGGCCACCTCCTTGTCCTGGTCACCCTGACACCCACCGCACCGCGGCCTCGCCGGCCGGGGCGTAGTTGTCGGCGTGAGAAATCAACCAGTTATGCCCAGCTGCCGGCTGTGAACTGCCTGCCGGTCGAGGTTTCCTTCGACAGGGATTATGAAAGCCGCTTAACGTAGGGGATGATGGGTGATTAGCGCCCACGCGCTTCGGCCGCGTCCACGGACCAGGCCTCGGAGGGGACTCATGGCACCGGTTCGTCGTCAACGCTGTACGCCCTGTCGCTGTCACCGACTCGTTCTGCTCGCCGTCGCCGGAATGGCGGCTGCCGGTGCGCTCCAGGAAGCCTCGGCGTGCCCGGACGTGGCCACGGCGCCGGACCCGTGCGGCCTGCACGTGACACCGCCGCCGCCGCTGCCGCCCATCGACCCATGCGTGGACGACCTCGGCGTCGCGACCGTCCTCGGGCCGACGCCCGTTGAGCGCCAGGAAGGCACGCCCGAGGTGATCACGCTGCCCTTCGCGCTTCCGGCGGAGGGCCTCCTGTGCTTCCACGTCGAGAACGACGGGCTCTCGTCTGCGAGCGTGGAGCTGGATGGTGCGGCCGTGTTTCGGCCGAACGATTTCCGCCCGCAGGCCACGGTGCTCGAGCGGCGCGTGCTCGCCGGGACCGGCCCTCACGAAGTTTCGGCGCGGGTCGGCTCGGCGCCCGGCACCTCGCTGAGCCTGACGGTGCGCTTCGCCCCGGCGTCGCTCGCCGACGGTGGCACGGCATCGAGCGGGCACTACCTTTCCGCTTCGTACCTCAACGCGTTCCCCGACCAGATCTCACCCCGCGACCAGAACGGGGTCCAGGACCGCTCACGGCTCTCGGCCAACTTGACCGTGCAGTCCCTCCCTGGCGGCGCCTCGGGGAACTTCAAGTTCCTGGTGCGCACGAGCTTCATCGTCGCAGGGGGCACGGACTGCGGCGAGGTCCAGCGCCTCGCCGCCGAGTCACCCGCCTGGCTGGGTACCCAGGCCGTCGTGGCCTGGTGGGACGGTCGCGCCGCCGACGGAAGCTGGGCACCGGACGCACTGTACGGCGTGGATCTCTACGCCGAGCTGGTAGCCTACCAGGAGATCACCATGACCTGGGTGTCCAAGGGCTGCTCATCGTCAGGGGCGCCAGACGGCACATCGGCCGGAGTGCTGCTGGCGCTCGCCGGGCTCGCGCTGGTTGTGCGCGAACGACGCGGGCGATGAGTGAGCGGCTCGTCGGGGCCGCCTGCTTGGCCTTGGTCGTCGCGGGCGTGGCCTCGTGCGGGGGAGCCAAGGGCTTCGTGCGTCCGCTGGTTGGCGGTCATGTGGTGGCGGTCCCTCCCACACCGATCGTGGAGGACTACGTCTCGCGGGGTGAGTTCAAGGGCGGGGGGTTCCACGCCGATGCGAGCGCGGGGGTTGCATTCTGGCGTCTCGAGCTGGGCATGGGCATGCGTGCCTACACGGGCCTCGACTACGAAGGCCGGTGCCCCCGACGGTGGCCGGCCTATGTGCCCTGGTGTCAGGACCGGGTGGTGACCCACGACGCTCTCTGGTTCATCGGTTGGGACGCCCTGGTGGCCCGCTTCAGACTGCTGCCTTGGTCCCCGAAGGCCCCCGAGGCGCGACGACTCGAACTGCTCAGTAGTTTCCACTTCGGCTGGTACACCACTCGATACGGTGGCGCCCTCGCAAACGGGCACGACATCGACATCGGTCTCGTGCCCCACGAAGAGTGGGGCATGAAGATCTGGGCACCGGGGCTCGGGATTGGAGTCGCAGCGATCTACTGGATACACCGCCACGTGGGTATGGCCCTCGACGTTGATACGTCCTGGTTCTTCTTCGATCCCGAATTCGGCACGATGATGGTCGTCGGCATCAAGGCCGGGCCGGTGTTCCGGTTCTGAGCCGCGCATCGCTCACGGTTGCAGCGGAGGTGTCGGATGCTCAGGCGCAGCGTGCTCGGCGTGGTGCTGCTCGCGGCCTACAGGTGCGGTGGCCACGGCGGGCCTCTTGGTGGGGACGGCGGCAGCCCGGACGGTGGCCGTCCGCACGGCCGCGACGACGCCTCACCCCCGCTGCCCGACGGCAGCAGGGGGCTCTCCGTCGGCGTCGGCTTCCACGCGGTGAGTGCCGCGTTCGCGCACGACCCGCCGCCGTGGTGAGGCGCGCGCGGGGCCGGGGGACAGCGATGGGGCTGTCATGCGACCATCGACTCGTGGCCTACCA
>JACRCY010000477.1 GCA_016218785.1 Deltaproteobacteria bacterium | reverse complement strand
TTCCTCATTCTGTGCGTTGTCGCCCGCTCACGGAAGCGCCGCCAGTGAGCGCATCGCTCGCCGTGCTGGCCTTCTGGGCTTGTTGAAGCAGGGGCCACCGCGCGGCCGCCGGGTCGGGCTCCCCGCCTGAGGCCGCAGCTCCCGCCGGTGCTCCTCCGTGCCGGCCGGCACGGACCGGTCCGCCTGACGGCGCTCCGTGTCCCAACTCCGCGGCGGGGCGGGGCTACTTCACGAGTGAATCGACCAGCTTGACGTAGGCCGTCATCGCCGCGTCGCGGCTCAGGCCCTTCTTCTTGCTCCAGGCGTCGAACTTGGCCCGACCCTTGAAGTCCAGCATGCCCGGCCGCGACCCGGTCACGTCCCCTTCCGACCCCTGCTTGTAGAGCGCGTACAGCTCGAGCAGCGTGTCGGTGTCCGGCGCCTTGGTGAGCGTCTTCACCCGCCGCTGTGCGTCCGCGAACTGCTCCTGGATGCCCATGTCTCGCCTCCGCGGCGATGGTAGACGGGTTCGGCCGGCGCCCGCAAGACCCCGCGCGCGGCGCAACTTCCCGGGCGGTGAACCTTCCGGGCCGCCCGGGTCATCATATGGGCGGACGATTGGGAGCGCCGCGCCTCGCGGGCGCGTACCTCCAATCAGGATCCGCCCCCGGGGCGGCAAGGGGAACAGACATGAGTCTTGTCGGCAAGAAGGAACCCGAGTGGAGTGGCGTCGCCTACTACAACGGCGAGCAGAAGCAGCTGTCGAGCGCCGACTTCAAGGGCAAGTGGCACGTGCTCTACTGGTATCCGCTCGACTTCACGTTCGTCTGTCCGACGGAGATCGTCGGCTTCCAGGGCCTGCTCGGTGACTTCAAGGACGAGCGCGTCGAGGTCGTCGGCGTCAGCACCGACTCCTACTACAGCCACAAGGCCTGGTTCGCGGACCGCAAGATCTTCCCGCAGGAGATCTCGCACCCGGTCATCGCCGACACGAACCACGAGGTCTCGAAGGCGTACGGCGTGCTGAAGGAGGAGGACGGCGTCGCCTTCCGCGCCACCGTCATCGTCGACGACAAGGGGATCGTCCGCGCGGTGAGCGTGAACGACCTCTCGGTCGGCCGCAGCCCCAAGGAGGTCCTGCGGACGGTCCAGGCCCTGCAGTCGGGAGGCCTCTGCGGCGCCGACTGGAAGAAGGGCGAGAAGTTCGTCGGCTGACGGCCAGCGAGACCGGCGATGGGCCGACTGGAGATCATCGATGGGAGCAACTGGCGGGGTTTCATGGCGGCCCCCCGGGCGGTGCTGATCCTGGCCAAGACCACCTGCCAGCACTGCGCGGACTGGTCGACGGAGCTGGGTGCCTTCCTCGACGGCGACACGCGGCTCGCCGAGGTCCGCTTCGGCAAGATGTACCTCGACAAGCCCGGCCTCGCCGACTTCAAGCGCGGCAACACCTGGCTCGCCGAGGTGGACGACCTCCCCTTCAACCTGCTCTACGTGAACGGCGAGCGGCGCAAGTCGTGGCCCGGCGGCGGCGTCGACCGCCTCCTCGCCCGCCTCGAATAGGCGGCGGGCGCGTCCCCTGCAACCAGCCGAAGCGGGCGAGATCGATGCCCCCGTCGCGCCGGTACCTGACCCCTTCCCTCGTCAGCAACGCGCGCTGGAGGCCGGCCGCCAGCGGATCGCGGATGGTGAGGTGCGCGATCCCCGCCCGGCGCAGCCCGACCACGCGCTGCCAGGGCAGTATCTCCGGGCTCGCGGCCATGGCCCGTCCGACGGTGCGCGCGCCGCGGGGCAGGCCCGCGCGCCGCGCCACCTCGCCGTAGGTCATGACGCGCCCGCGCGGGATACACCGCACCACCCGATAGATTCGCGCGAACGTTCCAGCCGCCATGATGAGGCTCGAGCATACCTCGTCCCGCTCGCAGATGGTGCGCGGCGGCGATCAGGTACAAACCGCGCGGTAGAGGAAAAGAAGCCAGCGTGGTCGAAGCGTTGCGGAGTAGGAACGTGTCCCCAGCGGATTGACGGGGCCGCGGCCGGGCGGCATATTCGGTTGCCGTGCGGGCCCTGGGCCTCGACGTTGGCAGCAAGACCATCGGTGTCGCCGTGTCCGACGAGCTGGGCCTCTGCGCCCATGGCCTGAAGACGCTCCGCCGCCAGGGAATGAAGCGCGACGTCGCGGCCGTTCTCGAGATCGTGCAGGAGCGCGCCGTGGAGACCCTGGTGGTCGGCCTCCCCTACGACCTGGAGGGCAAGGTCGGCCCCCGCGCCGAGCGGGTCCTGGCCTTCGTGGCCGAGCTGCGGGCCGCCGCGGCGCCGCCGATCGAGACCTGGGACGAGCGCTTCTCGACCGCCCTGGCGGAGCGCGTGCTGCTCGAGGCCGATCTGTCCCGGCGACGGCGCAAGGCGGTGATCGACCGCGCCGCGGCCGCGGTGATCCTGCAGGGGTGGCTCGACCACCGGAGCCGAGGGAGTGGCACGAGTGGCTAGGAAGCACCAACGCGTGGCCAGCGTCGCCGTGACCGCGACGGCGCTGGGGGTGCTCGCCCTGCTCGGCTACCTCGCCTGGGACGCCTGGCGTTACCCCGACCGCCCCACCGATCCGGCCGGGGGCCAGGCCGCGGTGACCATCAAGCGCGGCATGCGCTTCCCCGAGATCCTGGCCGAGTTGGCGTCCAGGCGGGCGGTCACGCGCCCCACCTACTTCCGCCTCTACGCGAACCTCACCGGCCGCGCGCACAGGATCCGCGCGGGCCAGTACGCGCTCGACCGGAAGATGACGCCGCGGCAGATGCTGCAGCGCCTGGTCGAGGGGGTGAAGGAGGAGGAGGTCCAGGTCACGATCCCCGAGGGCAAGAACATGCTCGAGGTGGTCGATCTGCTGGCCGAAGCGGGCGTCGCACCGGCGGACGACCTCCTCGCCCGCGTGCGCGACCCGGGCTTCCCGGCCAGCCTGGGCCTGCGGGGCGGGTCGCTCGAAGGCTACCTCTTCCCCGACACGTACAAGTTCCGCCCCAAGACGCCGGCGGCCAAGGCCCTCGGCGTGCTGGTGAAGCGCCACCGGCAGGTCTTCGAGGACCTGCGGAGCCGGCACCCCCAGGGCGCCGAGGCGCTGAAGAGGAAGTACAAGCTGAACGACCGCGACGCGGTCACCCTCGCCTCCATCGTGGAGAAGGAGACGGGGCGGGCCGACGAGCGGCCGCGCGTCGCCAGCGTCTACCTCAACCGCCTGGCGTTCCCCCACTTCTCGCCGCGCAAGCTGCAGGCCGACCCCACCATCATCTACGGCTGCGTGGTGCCGGTGGTGAAGACCAAGGCCTGCCAGAAGTTCGACGGGCGCATCCGCCGCATCCAGCTGAACGACACGGAGAACCCGTACAACACCTACGCGCGCGAGGGGCTCCCCCCGGGGCCCATCGGCAATCCGGGGCGCGCCGCGCTCGAGGCGGTGTTTGCGCCCGAGCAGTCGACCTACCTCTACTTCGTGTCGCGCAACGACGGCAGCCACGCCTTCGCGCGCACCGAGCCCGAGCACACCGCCAACGTGCGCCGCTTCCAGCTCGGACCGGCGCCGCGGCCGCCAGCGCCGGCGCCGGCGCCGCCTTAGCCCGACCCGCAGCCCGCGGCGGTCCTACCGGTCGCGGGCCGGAGCGGCGTCGCCCGGACGCGCCTGATCGGACGCGCGCAGGACCGCCGCGCGGCGCAGCCCGTCGCTGACCCAGACGGGGCCGGACGTGGGGGCCACGATGCCCTCCCGGCCGAGGCGCTGCAGCAGGGCCGGGCCCGCCTGCGGACCGGCGGCCACGACCGCCCGCGCCAGGGCCGCGGCCCCGACCGCGTCGGGCGCCACCACCACGGCCCGCCCCACGCCGCCGGCCAGGAGCCCGGTGCGCGGATCCACCGTGACGCCCGCGCACCCGGCGCTGGCGGGCCGGCCCACTGCCATCGTGTCCACGACGGCGACGGCACCCGTCTTCATGAAGAGCCGCGCCAGCCACTCCGCCTCGTTCCCGGGCGCGTCGACCGAGACGCGCCAGGGCCCGTCGGGCCGGGCCCCCTTGGCCGCGGCCACGCTGACCGACTCGACCAGGAAGTCCTCTAGGCCCCCGTGCGCCAGGACCTGCGCGGCGCGGTCGACCGCGTAGGGTCGCCACAGCTCGTCGAGATCCAGGCGCATGCCGGCGTGCTTGAGGCTCACCGTCCCTACGAAGCCCGGCGGCTGCGGCGTCAGTCGCACGTGACCATGGCCGACCAGCCCGAGCTGGGTCTTCAGCGCCGCCGGCGTGGGCCGGGCCCCGTTGCAGTAGAGCTCGCGCAGCGCACCGACGGTGGGGTCGTAGGCCCCCCCGGTGGTCTCGGCCTGGCGCAGCGCCAGGGTGAGGAGCCGGAAGAGGTCCTCGCCGAGGTGGACCGGCGCCTGGCCCGCGGCGCGCTGCACCTGCTGGAGGGTGCGCGGCGCCGCCGCCGCCGCGCCCTCCACGCGGCGCACCTCGTCGAGCGCCTCGGCCGCGAGCCGCGCGGCCCGTTCCTGCTCGGCGGGGCCGGCCGCCACCGCGGTGATGGTCACCGTCGAGCCCAGCAGCAGGCGCGTCGCGCGCTGGAGCTGCGGCCCCGCGGGCTGTGGCGGCGGGGCGCGGCGACACGCGGGCACCGCTGCCAGCGCCAGCGCCAGCACCAACCCGGCCACGCGCGGCTGTCTCCGGTAGACGTCCATCAACGACGGTGATATCACAAATCCCACATTGATCCACGTCGCCTCCCTGGTGAAGGATTTTTACAGCCCGGCCAGCTGGGGTCAGATCCTGCGCGGCCAACTGCACGGCGACGTCGTCCGGGCTCTCGACGGGGTGTCGCTCGACGTCGGCGAGGGCGAGATCGTCGGCCTGTGCGGGCCCAACGGCGCCGGCAAGTCGACGCTCTTGCGCGTGCTCGCCGGCCTGGTGCTGCCGACCAGCGGCGTCGTCACGGTGTGCGGCGCGGACGCGCGCCTGGGCAGCGTCGCGCAGCGGCAGCGCGTCAGCTACGTGGTGGGCGACGAGCGCAGCTTCTCCTGGCGGCTCTCCGGCCGGCAGAACCTCGAGTTCTTCGCGGCGCTGCACGGGCAGGCGCGGCAGCCGGGACGCGCCCGGGTGCGGCGGCTCATCGACCTGGTCGGCATGACCGACTGCGCCGACCGCCCGTTCCGCGAGTACTCCACCGGCATGCGCCAGCGGTTCGTGCTCGCCCGCGGCCTGCTGAGCGATCCGCGGGTGCTCCTGCTCGACGAGCCGACGCGCGGCCTCGACCCGGCCGCCTCGGCGAGCCTGCGCGTCTTCATCCGCGACGACGTGGTCAAGGCCCACGGCCGCACCGTGTTGTGCGCGACGCACGACCTCGGGCTGGTCAAGGCGTTCTGCGACCGCGTGCTCGTCATCGCCGGCGGCCGCGTCACGGCCGCGGCCGCCCCCACCGAGACCGCGCGCCTGCTGGGGGTGACGGAATGAGCGCACCGGCGCCGGGCACCGCGACCACGGTCAAGCCGCGACCGGGCCTGCCCGGCATCGCCGCCGCCTTCCTGCGGCGCGACTTCGTCGAGGCGGCCAGCTACCGACTGGCCTTCGCGCTGCGCTGCTTCGGCTTCGCCGTGGGGCTGCTGACCGTCTTCTTCACTGCGCGCTTCATCAACCTGTCGCGCAACCCCCTCCTCACCCCCTACGGCGGCGACTACTTCGCCTTCAGCCTGGTGGGCCTCATCCTGATGGACTTCCAGTACGTGGCGGTGGGGGCCTTCTCGAGCCGCATCCGCAACGCCCAGACGCAGGGGACCCTGGAGGCCATCCTGGCGACCCCGGCGCCGCTCCCCGCGGTCCTGGTGGCGGCCCCACTCTACGACTTCGCCGCCGCGACCCTGCGCGCCGTCCTCTACCTCACCGTCGGCGCCCTGGTCTTCGGCATCCGCCTGCACCACGCCAACGTGCTCGCGGTGGCCGTGACCGGCGTCCTCGCGCTGGTCGCCTTCGTCTCGTTGGGCCTGTGCGCGGGCGCCTTCACCCTGCTGGTGCGCCGGGGCGATCCGATCAACCTCTTCCTCGGCGGCGTGTCGATGCTGGCGGGCGGGGTGTGGTATCCGTCCCAGGCCCTGCCCGGCTGGCTCGCCCGCCTCGGCGACCTGCTCCCCATCACCCACGCCCTCGAGGCCACCCGTCGCTCGCTCCTGGTCGGCGCCGGGATCGGCGAGCTCGCGCGCCCCTTGGGCGCCCTGGCCATCCTGTGCGTGGTGTTCGCCCCGCTCGGGCTGGTGCTGTTCCGGATCGCGCTCCGCCGCGCGCGCGAGGACGGCAGCTTGACGCACTACTAGGCGCGGGGCGCGCGGCGCGCTCCTCGTCCTCGAGCGCGGCGCAGATCCGCTCCTGCAGGTCCAGGAAGTACGCCGCCGCGGCCGCGGCGACGCTCACGCCGGCGTCCCCGCGGCCCCGGTTCGCGGCAGCGACACCGAGAAGGCGGCGCCGGCTCCCGCCTCGCTCTCGACGTCGACCGTGCCGCCGTGGGCCTCCACGATGCGCCGCACGATGTAGAGTCCCAGTCCCAGGCCCCCGTAGTGCTCCATCGACACGGCCCGCTCGAAGCGCCGGAAGATGCGCTCCCGCGCGTCGCGGGGGACGCCGATGCCGCGGTCGCGGATGACGAGGCGCGCGGTCGCGGCGTTCGCGGTCACGCGGATCTCGACGGGGCTGCCGGCACCGAACTTGATCGCGTTCGACAGCAGGTTGGTCACCACCTGGTCGAGGCGCGAGCGGTCCCAGCGACCCGTCACGTCCGGCGTACAGGAGAGCGACAGCGTGCACCCCGACTTCTGCAGGTCGTTCGCCATCCGCGCCGTCACTTCCTGCACCAGCGCGCCCAGGTCCACGGTCTCGAGCGTCAGGCCGAGCCGTCCGGCCTGGATGCGGGTGACGTCGAGCAGGGCGCCCACGAGCTGACCCAGCCGGTTCGCCTGACGGCCCGCGATCTCCAGCGCGCGCAGCGAGAGGTCGACCGGCGGATCCACCCCCCGCGGGGCGCCCCCGAGCACCCGCTCGAGCCCCTGCACCGCCAGGGTCAGCGAGGTGAGCGGCGTCTTCAGCTCGTGCGAGGCGACGGAGAGGAACTCGTCGCGGAGCCGCACGGCGCGCTCGGTCTCCTCGTGGAGCCGGGCGTTGTCCACGGCCAGCGCGGCGCGGTGGGCCAGGTCCTCGATGAGCGTGACGTCGTCGACGCCGAAGCACCGGCCCACCTCGCAGCACGCGCACGTCAGCACGCCGAGGGTGCGGCCGCGGGCGATGAGCGGCGCGGCCGCGAGGCGGTGCACGCCGAGGCACCGCAGGAGCGCGAGGTACCCGGGATCGTCCGTGTCGGCGGGCGAGTTGCGGTCCGGCGCCAGGGCCTCGGCCGCGATCTCGTCGTAGACCACCGTCTGCCCCAGGCGCAGGGCCCGGGGCGGCCCCTCGGCGGCGTTGGGGTCGAGCCGACCCTGTCGCAGGGCCGCGGCCTGCTCCGCCTGTGCCGGGTCCCCGTGCTCGGCCGCGACCCGCTCGAGCTGCCCGGTGCCATCGACGAGGTCGATCATGCAGACGCACCCCAGCCGCGTGGCCACGAGGCGCGCCAGCGCCGCCAGCATGGCAGCGGCGTCGAACGAGCCGGCCAGGTGACGGCTGGCCTCGGCCAGCAGGGCCGAGCGCTGTGCGGCGCGCTCGGCCGCCTCGCGGGCGGCGCGCTCCTGCACCAGGAGCCGATCACGCTCGGCCTCGGCCCGCAGGCGCGAGGTGACGTCGCGCGCGAACACCAGGCTGGCGGGCTGCCCGTCGTACTCGATCGACAACGCGGCCACCTCGGCCAGCACCACGCTCCCGTCGCGCCGCACGATGCGCTCCAACACGGGCGGCAGCGGCTCCCGCGTCCGCGCCTGGAGTTGCAGCCGCTCGATCACCAGCGGCCGGTCGTCGGGGTGGATGATCTCGAGCACCGGGAGCCCGACAACCTCCTCGACCCGATCGTAGCCGGCCAGGGCCAGGCCCGCCGGGTTCGCATAGACGAACTTGCCCTCGCGGTGCACCACGATCGCGTCCGGCGCCCCCTCGATGATGCGCCGCAGGCGCTCCTCGGACCGGCGCAGCGCGTCCTGGGCCCACACCAGCTCGTCGACGTCGCGGATCGTCGTGAACCGCGCCGGACGGCCGCCGAACGACGCGCTCCTGCCGTGCAGGAGCCCGACGAACGTCGTGCCGTCGCTCCGGAGCCCCACGGCCTGGTAGACGTCGGGGTAGCCCGAGGCGACATTGCGCTGCACCAGCTCGCGCGACTCGGGCGCCGCGAGGTCGAGCACGCTCATCCCCACCAGCTCCGCGGGGGTGTACCGGAACATCACGCCCATGGCCGCGTTGGCGTAGACGATCCGGCCCTGCTCGTGGATCGCGAGGCCCTCGAAGATGGCCTCGGCCAACTCCCGGAACTGCGGCTCTGCGGCCGGCGGCTGGGCCGCGGCGGCCCGCGCCGCCTGGAGCTCTCCCCGGAGCCTCTCCAGCTCGGCCTGGAGGTCCGACTGGCCCGCGTCCCCAGCCGACGGCGGGCGCCCTGCTTCGTCCGACATCCTGCCCCTCACCCCGCTGTACCGCCCCGATCGTACCCCCGGGCATCCAATAAGCAACTGGCATTCCGACCGACAATATCGTCTTGCCGGCCCCCATCCCGAGCGCTACAGTGCGCCACGCACGGTCGGTCGGGCCGCGACGCTCGGCAGCTGCCACCGTCGCCGGGGCCGGAGCAGGACGAGATCGGCGCGCGCCAGCGAGCCCGCGCCAGGACGAAGGAGAGACGGATGATCGAGCAGACCAGGTCAATGGTCGCCAAGATCGCTTCCTTCCAGGACTTCCGCGAGTACGAGGAGCTCAACTGGGAAGGCTCGTTCGAGGACTACCTCCAGGTCGTGCGCGAGAACCCCAAGGTCACGCGCACGGCCTACCAGCGCGTCTACGACATGATCCTGTCGTACGGGCAGGAGGAGTACATCGACAACAAGAAGCGGATCATCCGCTACAACTTCTTCAAGGACGAGCAGCACGGCGGCAGGGACGCCCTCTTCGGGCTCGACATCCCGCTCATGCGGCTCGTCAACGTCTTCAAGAGCGCGGCGGCGCGCTACGGCACCGAGCGGCGCGTGATCCTGCTGCACGGGCCGGTGGGCTCGTCCAAGTCCACCATCGCCCGCCTCCTCAAGCGCGGCCTCGAGGAGTACAGCCGCACGGCCGAGGGCGCGCTCTACAGCTTCGAGTGGTTTCTGCCGAAGGAGCTGGAGGCCGTTGCCGGCAACCGCGACCGCTTCCCCTGCCCCATGCACGAGGAGCCGCTCCGGCTGATCCCGCTCGAGTGGCGCGCCCGCGCCCTGCGCGACCTGGGCATCGGCAGCGACCAGAACCCGGTCGTCGTCGAGGGGGACGCCGACCCGGCCTGCCGCCAGATCTTCCGCGAGCTCATGCGCCACTACAAGGGCGACTGGGCCAAGGTGATGCAGCACATCCGCGTCCGGCGCCTGATCCTGTCGGAGCAGGACCGCATCGGGATCGGCACGTTCCAGCCGAAGGACGAGAAGAACCAGGACTCCACCGAGCTCACCGGCGACATCAACTACCGCAAGATCGCCGAGTTCGGCACCGACTCCGACCCGCGCGCCTTCAACTTCGACGGCGAGTTCAACATCGCCAACCGCGGCATCATCGAGTTCATCGAGATCCTGAAGCTCGACGTGGCCTTCCTCTACGACCTGCTCGGGGCCACGCAGGAGCACAAGATCAAGCCGAAGAAGTTCGCGCAGACCGACATCGACGAGGTCATCATCGGCCACACCAACGAGGCCGAGTACAAGAAGCTCATCAACAACGAGTTCATGGAGGCGCTCCGGGACCGCACCGTCAAGATCGACGTCCCCTACATCACGCGGTCCCAGGAGGAGGTGAAGATCTACTACAAGGACTACGCCCCCGAGCGCATCCGCGGCAAGCACATCGCGCCGCACACGCTCGAGACCGCCGCCATGTGGGCGGTGCTCACGCGCCTCGAGGACCCCAAGAAGCACAACCTCACGCTGCTGCAGAAGCTGAAGCTCTACGACGGCAAGACCCTGCCGGGCTTCACGCAGGACAACATCAAGGAGCTCCGCAAGGAGACCGTGCGCGAGGGGCTCGACGGCATCTCCCCGCGCTACATCCAGGACAAGGTCTCGAACGCCCTCGTCTCCGACAAGGGGGAGGGGTGCGTCAACCCGTTCATGGTGATGAACGAGCTCGAAGGGGGGCTGCGCCACCACGCCCTCATCGTCAGCGACGAGCAGAAGAAGCGCTACGTCGAGCTGCTCTCCGAGGTGAAGCGCGAGTACGAGGACATCGTCAAGAACGAGGTCCAGCGCGCCATCTCCGCCGACGAGGACGCCATCGCCAAGCTGTGCGCCAACTACATCGACAACATCAAGGCGTACACCCAGAAGGAGAAGGTCCGGAACCGCTACACCGGCCAGGACGAGGAGCCCGACGAGCGCCTGATGCGGTCGATCGAGGAGAAGATCGAGATCCCCGACTCGCGCAAGGACGACTTCCGCCGCGAGATCATGAACTACATCGGCGCCCTGGCCGTCGAGGGGCGGACCTTCGACTACCGCACCAACGAGCGGCTGCACAAGGCCCTGGAGCTCAAGCTCTTCGAGGACCAGAAGGACTCGATCAAGCTGACCACGCTGGTCTCGACGGTGGTCGACCGCGACACCCAGGAGAAGATCGACGTCGTCAAGAACCGGATGATCCGCAACTACGGCTACTGCGAGGTCTGCGCCACCGACGTGCTCAACTTCGTGGCGTCGATCTTCGCGCGCGGCGACGTGAAGGGAGAGTAGACCGGTTCCGGTGGGGACTGCGGACGTCGGGGGATGAGAGTGCCGGTTGAAGGCCCATGGTTGAAGGTCGAAGCCTCGAGCTGCTGGCTGGACGGCAACCCATGGCGTTGAGAATCGACCAGGATCACCGGCGCTTCCGCGACATCGTCCGCGGCCGCATCCGGCAGAACCTGCGCAAGTACATCTCCCAGGGCGAGATGATGGGGAAGAAGGGGAAGCAGGTCGTCACGATCCCCATCCCCTCGATCGAGATCCCGCGCTTCCGCTTCGGGCCGAAGGGCAGCGGGGGAGCGGCCCAGGGAGACGGCGAGCCGGGCGACGTCCTCGGGCAGGGCGAGGAGCAACCGGGCACCGGGCAGGCCGGCGACCAGCCCGGAGAGCACGTCCTCGAGGTGGAGATCACGCTCGACGAGCTGGCCCAGATCCTGGGCGAGGAGCTCAAGCTCCCGCGCATCCAGCCGAAGGGGAAGCACAGGATCGTCGCGCAGAAGGACCGCTTCACCGGGATCCGCAAGACCGGTCCCGAGTCGCTGCGGCACTTCCGCCGCACCTTCAAGCAGGCGCTCAAGCGCCAGCTGTCGATGGGCACGTACGACCCGAAGAACCCGCTCATCGTGCCGATCGTCGACGACAAGCGCTACCGCAGCTGGAAGAGCTACCCGCTGCCGCAGTCGAACGCCCTCATCCTCTACATGATGGACGTGTCGGGCTCGATGGGCGACGAGCAGAAAGAGATCGTCCGCATCGAGTCGTTCTGGATCGACACCTGGCTCCGCTCCCAGTACAAGGGGATCGAGAGCCGCTACATCATCCACGACGCCACCGCCAAGGAGGTCGACCGCGAGACCTTCTTCCGGACCCGCGAGAGCGGCGGCACGATGATCTCCTCGGCCTACAAGCTGTGTGCCAAGATGATCGAGGAGGAGTACCCGGCCGCGGAGTGGAACATCTACCCGTTCCATTTCTCCGACGGCGACAACTGGTCGGTCGACGACACCGCCTCCTGCGTCGAGGTGCTCAAGGCCAAGATCCTGCCGTTCGTCAACCTCTTCGCCTACGGGCAGGTCGAGAGCCCCTACGGCTCGGGCCAGTTCATCAAGGACCTGCACGAGCACTTCCAGGACGACGAGCGGCTGGTCACGTCCGAGATCAGGAACAAGGAGGCGATCATGGACTCCATCAAGGACTTCCTGGGGACGGGCAAGTAGCGAAGGAACCGGAATGCCGCTTCCCGCCTACCTCAGCGACGTGCAGAAGGAGATCGAGGGGTACGCCTGCGAGTACGGCCTCGACTTCTTCCACACGATCTTCGAGATCCTCGACTACCAGCGGATGCACGAGGTCGCGGCCTACGGCGGCTACCCGACGCGCTACCCCCACTGGCGCTTCGGCATGGAGTACGAGCAGCTCTCCAAGGGGCACACCTACGGCCTCTCGAAGATCTACGAGATGGTCATCAACAACGACCCCTGCTACGCGTACCTGCTCGAGGGGAACTCCATCGTCGACCAGAAGATGGTCATGGCGCACGTCTTCGCGCACTGTGACTTCTTCAAGAACAACTTCTACTTCTCCAAGACCAACCGGAAGATGATCGACGGGATGGCGAACCACGCCACCCGCCTGCGCCGGCACGTGGAGCGTCAGGGGATCGAGCGGATCGAGGGCTTCATCGACGTCTGCCTCTCGCTCGACGACCTCATCGACCCCTCCGCCCCGTTCGTCCCGAAGGCGAAGCCCCGCACGGAGCTGGAGCAGGACCGCGCCCGCGAGAGCGCGGCGGCGCAGACGCGCGAGGTGCCGAAGCCGCGGGCCAAGTCCTACATGGACAAGTACATCAACCCGCCGGACTTCATCGCCCGGCAGCAGCAGCGCGACAAGGCCCGGCAGGAGGAGGCCCAGCGGCGGTTCCCGCCGAAGCCCGAGCGCGACGTGCTGCGGTTCCTGCTCGAGCACGCGCCCCTCCAGCGCTGGGAGCGCGACGTCCTCGAGACCATCCGCGACGAGTCGTACTACTTCCTGCCGCAGCGGCAGACCAAGATCATGAACGAGGGGTGGGCCTGCGTCGCGCCCGAGACCCTCGTCTTCACCGGCTCGGGCCTGATGCCGATGGCCGACCTCGGCGCCGGTGACAGCAGCATCGTCTCCGACGGCGAGCGGCCGCGGCACGTCTACGACCGCCACGTCGTCCGCGACCACGCGACCGTGCGCGTGACCACCGCCCGGGGCTTCACCCTGTGCGGCTCGGACAACCACCGGGTGCTCCTCGCCGAGGGCACGTGGCGGCGGCTCGACGCGCTCCAGGCCGGCGACCGGCTGCAGGTGGCGGGCGGCGCCGGGCTGTGGCCAGCACGCGAGCAGGACATCCAGTGGCCGGCGTCGCTGCGGGGCGGCCTCGAACAGGTGGCCCGGGCCGCGGGCGTGTCGGTGCTCGCGGTGCTGCGGCACCAGGCCGGCGAGCCGGTGCGCGAGGCCGCCGCCATAGAAGCGGCCTTCGCCGCGGAGGCCGCGGTCGCGGCCGACGAGCACACCTTCGGCGCCGACGAGGAGGAGGCGGCGCTGTCGCCGGAGCCGGGGGCGCTCGAGGCGCCGCGGCTGCCGCGCACGGTCGATCCGGTCCTGGGCGCGTTCCTCGGGTACCTGGTCAGCGACGGTCGGGTCGGCCGCCGGGGGCGCGTCACGTTCGCCACGCGCGAGGCCGAGCAGGCGCTCTCCTTCGCGCGGCTGGCGCGCGACCTGTTCGGCGTGGCGGCGGCCGTCGCGCAGGGCCGCCGTCATCTCCGGGTCGAGTTCCGGTCGGGCGCCGTCGGCGAGCTGTTGACCGGGCCCCTGGGGCTGCAGCCGGGGGCGGCGACGCGGGGCCGCAGCGTGCCGCGCGCGGTGCTGCGCTCACCGGCGCCGGTGGTGGCCGCGTTCCTGCGGGCCTTGTTCGACTGCGCCGCCGACGTGGCCCCTGGTGGCGTGACGCTGCGCACCACGGGCGCCGCCCTGGCCGAGCAGGTGCAGCTGCTGCTGCTCAACTTCGGCATCGGCGCGCGACGAACCGCTCGCGGTCAGTCCTGGCGCCTCGTCGTGGCCGACGCGTCGGCGGCGACCTTCGCCACCGCCATCGGCTTCGGGATGACGCGCAAGCAGGGGGCGCTGTTCCGCACCCTGCGCCAGCGGGGCCGGGTGGCGCCCGCCGACGAGGCGGCCGACTGGACCGACGAGGTGGTGGCGCTCGAGGCGGGCCGCGGGGACGTGCACGACATCTCGGTGGCCGAGACGCACCGCTACGCCGCCGCGGGCCTTCTGAACCACAACTCCTACTGGCACTCCACGATCATGACGGAGCGGGTGTGCACCGCGGCCGACATCATCGAGTACGCGGACCACGCCTCGGGCGTGCTCTTCACGGCGAAGGGGCAGCTCAACCCCTACAAGCTCGGCCTGGAGCTGTTCCGCCACCTCGAGGATCGGTGGAACAAGGGGCAGTTCGGGCGCGAGTGGGAGGAGTGCGACGACCTGGCCGCGCGCCGCCACTGGGACCGGCGCCTGGCCCTGGGGCGCAAGAAGATCTTCGAGGTGCGGCGCCTCTACAACGACGTCACCTTCATCGACGAGTTCTTCACCGAGGAGTTCTGCCGGGAGAACCGGTTCTTCTCGTACTTCTTCAACGAGCGCTCCGGCAACTGGGAGATCGAGAGCCGCGAGTTCAGGAAGGTGAAGGAGCGGCTGCTCTTCCGCCTGACCAACTTCGGCGACCCCTTCATCTACGTCGTCGACGGCAACTACGAGAACCGGGGCGAGCTGCTCCTCAAGCACCACCACGAGGGCGCCGACCTGAAGCTCGACCACGCCCGCGACACCCTGGCCAACCTCGAGCGCGTGTGGAAGCGCCCCGTCAATCTCCTCACCAAGGTCGACGGGCAGGGCAAGCTCCTGCGCTACGACGGCAAGGAGCACAGCGAGAAGAGCGTGGACTGGGGCTCGGCGGCGTAGCCGTGCGCTTCCGGCGGCTCTCTCTCGCCCGGGCTTGACGACCTGGACAGCGGTCGTCGCGCCTCGCCGGGGGCCGGCACGGTCACGAGGGCCTGCGGCCATCGGCATGCCAACACCATGGAAGTATTGACGTCGTGGTACGACTTAGCTAAACTTAGTTCATGCGGTTCGCAAACACGCACGAGGCCAAGACGAAGCTCTCGGAGCTGCTCAAGGCGGTCGAAAAGACCGGCGAGCGGATCCTCATCTGTCGCGACGGCAAACCCGTGGCGGAGCTGTGCCCGCTCTCGCCGGCGGTGGATCCGCTGCGCACGGATCCAGCGCTGGCCCAGGTCGAGTTCCGGTCTGACCCCATGGCCCCGCTCGATCCCGAGGACTGGCCCGAGGCCTGACGATGGGGATCCTCGACACGTGCACGCTCCTGTGGCTGGTAGCCGATCAGGGTCACCTGTCGCCACCCGCGCGTGCCTTCCTCGCGGCACACGCCGGCCGGCTCTTCGTGTCGGCCATCTCCGCTTTCGAGATCGCGCTCAAGCAGCGCAAGGGGGCCCTCGGCCTGCCCCTGCCAACCCGCACTTGGTACTCGCGTGCCCTGGAGTTCCACGGGCTCCGCGAGGTCCCGCTCGACGGCCCGATCGCCATCGCCGCGGCCGAGTTGCCGCCCCTGCACCGGGATCCCTGCGATCGCATCATCGTGGCGACGGCCCAGGCTCACGGCCTGACGATCCTGACGCCCGACCCGGCCATCGCCGCCTACCCGGGGGCCAGCGTCGTCTGGTAGCGCCCGTCGGTTCGATTGACACTACGCCCACTTGCCGTATGCTGGAGATCCGGTCCGACGGGGCCGCGACACTGGCACACGCGTCATGAAGCTCATCTCCTGGGGCCTCTCGGACGTCGGTCGCAAGCGCGACCACAACGAGGACTCCTACATCGTGCGCCCGGGCGAAGGCCTCTTCATCGTCGCCGACGGCATGGGCGGACACCTCGGCGGTGACCGCGCCAGCCGCATGGCCGTCGATCTCGTGGTCGAGGAGATCGAGAAGACCCTGCCGGGCGGCGCGGCCCCGCCGGCGGCGCCGCCCGTGGCGCAGACGCCCGAGGAGGCGCCGGCCGCCCTGGCCCTGCG
>JACRCY010000470.1 GCA_016218785.1 Deltaproteobacteria bacterium | reverse complement strand
CGCGCCAAGAAACGCTTCTCCGCCCCTACGACGCGGCTGATCAGAGATCATGCAGATCACGGGCCATCTCCGACGGGAACACGAGGGGTGGTCCACTTCTGGCGAGCCGACCCCTGGCGATTCTCGCGAGCGCCGTAGCGCTCGGAGGCCCGCCGCTGCTCGAGCAGCGTGCCGACATCGCCGCCGCCCGGCGCGCCGACCCCTGACGGCGTCGGTGCGAGCGGCGCCGCGAGCTGTGCCTCCATCTTGTCCGAGGGGAGGTGCTCTGGCGTGATGGTCGCGTCGGTGCAGAGCAGCACAGCGCGCTCCATGGTGTTGCGCAGCTCGCGCACGTTGCCCGGCCACGCGTAGCCGCGCAGCAACTCGAGCGTCTCGGGGGAGAGGTCGGGCGGCGGCCAGCGGTCCGCGCGCTGGCAGGCGGTGGCCACCATGGCCCGCGCGATGGGCTCGATCTCGGCGGCGCGCTCGCGGAGCGGCGGCACCACGAGCGTGACCCCGCTCAGCCGGTAGAAGAGATCCTCGCGGAACGTCCCCCGCTGCACGGCGGCCTCGAGATCCTGGTGCGTGGCCGCGATGAAGCGGACGTCGATGGGGCGCGCCCGGAGCGCGCCGACGCGCAGCACCTGGTGGTCCTCGAGCACCCGCAGGAGCTTGACCTGGAGGTTGAGCGAGAGGTCGCCGATCTCGTCGAGGAAGACGGTCCCGCCGGTGGCGGTCTGGAGCAGGCCGGGTTTGCTCTGGGTGGCGCCGGTGAAGGCGCCACGCTCGTGCCCGAACAGCTCGCTCTCGAGGAGCTGCTCCGCGAGCGCCGCGCAGTTGAGCCGCAGGAAGGGCTTGCTGGCGCGCGGCGACAGCCGGTGGATGCGCTCCGCCAGCACCTCCTTGCCGACGCCGGTTTCGCCGAGGACGCGCACCGTGATCGTGCTCGCGGCCACGCGCTCGGCGAGCGCGTGCAGGCGCATCATGACCGGATCGAGGATGAGGACCGGGATCGTGCCGTCGGCCCGCGGGCGTCCCCCTTCGAGCTGCTCGCACGCCCGGGCCATCAGCGCCTCCGGGCTGGTGCCGTCGCGGCCGAAGCCGGCGACGCCGCACCGCAGCTTCACGGCGCGTGTCGCCACGCGGCGCGCCACCTCGTCGACCGCGCGGCGCGCCTCCTCCACGTCGACCCCCGACAGCAGCACCTCGAAGTCCCGCGGGCCGTACGCGGCGATGTGGCAGCCCGCGCGGAAGACCTCGAAGAGCATCGACGGGAGCCAGCCGAGGTCGGGCGGCCCCGCCGTGACCTGGAGCCGCACCAGCGTGAGCGGCGTGCCGGCCTCCTCCGCCCGGGCGCACTGGTCCTCGAGGAGGCCCTCGAACTGCCCGTGCGTGAACAGGCGGCGTGGCCGCCGCGGGGTCGCCCGGTGCTGCAGCACCAGCACCGTGGACCCGAGCTCGACCTGGTCCCCCGGCTTGATCGTGACGGTCTGCCCCGCCTTGAGCCGCTGGCCGTTGACGCGGGTCCCGTTGACGCTGCCGAGGTCCTCGATGGTGACCTGCTCCCCGAGGTGGACGACCGCGTGCTTGCGCGACACGTTGGGCTGGTCGAGAATGATCTCGCATCCCGAGGCCCGCCCGATGGTGACGGCACCGCTCTCGGGGAGCACCTGCGTCACGTAGGAGCCCTCGCCGAGCACCAGGAAGCAGAGCCGTCCGAGCGACAGGAGGCCGGAGACCTCCGTCATGGTCCGGTCGGTGCTGCCGAAGTCGGTGGGCTTCACGGAGTCGTGCTTCACGTGCGGGTGCCTCCCCGTGGAGTGCGCGACGCCGATTCTAGCGCAACCCGGGCGGCTCGCGGCAACTTGGCCGGCCTGGCGGCCAGCACGCCGACGACGAAGGCGCCTGGACCGTGGCGTGGTCACCCGCGGTGCGGTCTCGGTGAACGACGATGCCTCCCGCCCACGTCGCCAGCCACGCGAGTCGACGAGCGCACTCACGTTGACTGTGACCCGGCTGGCGGCGCACACTCGAGAGTGGGGAGCAGTCGCAGGGGCGGCGTGGATGCCGATGGCTGGCTGGGCGCCGTCCGCGCGGCAGGGAGACAATGATGAGATCGATCGCGACGATGCGTTCCCTCGCCAAGGCACTGCTGACGCTGGGCCTCATCGGGGCAGCCGCCTGCGGCCAGTCGGGAGGGTCGCTCGCCCCCCAGGTCGTGAGCGTCCAGGGGAAACTGTCCCCGGCGTCGGGCCTGGACCCGGCAGACTTCGAGGTGTGGGGCACGGCATCGACCTCCGCGTCGGCCGTGGCACCCGACGGAACTTTCACCGCCGACTGTTCTGGCTGGCACACCGGGGCGCTGTATGCCCTGCCCAAGGACGGCTCCGCCACGCAGACGAGGACCGGCGCGGACAACGGCCTCTACATGTCGCCCTCGCTAGGAACCTCACGGGTGGTCCGGAAGGGCTCGGGCTACGCGGTCGCCACCAAGGGCGACATGGCCATCGATGCGACGACGACGGTGATGGCGATACTGCTCGTACACCCGGCGTTCGCCCATCCATCGCCCGACGTCGCGACCAAGGAGGCGCAGTGGATGGTCGACCGCATGAAGTCGGGCTGGCCGTGCCTGGCTGACGCCGCCACCGCCTACGACACGAATCTGGCCGCCGGCGCTGATTACTCCACCGATGCCGCCTTCGCCGCCGCGATCGCCACCTGCGTGAGTGACGCCCTCGCCATGCCGGATGCCGAGCCTCCGGTGCCCACCGATCAGCAACTGGCCCAGGTCCTGCAGCAGGGGCTCAAGAGCAACCCGATGACCGAGCAGATGGGCCAGGCCGGCATCAAGGTCTCGTCCGTGGCGGAGGAGTCCGCCGACGAGACCTCGATCACGTTCAAGGCCGGCACCACGCGGGGGACGGGGCTCGAGTATCGCTACGTGGTGCAGAAGCTCGACACCTCGACGCTCGACGACGTGGCCACCGGACTGCTCCTCTCCGAGCCGAATCCGTTTCGCAGGCTCGATGACCCCGTCGTCGTCCACACCAACGTGACCACAGGCTACGTTCCTTCGAGCAGCTACGCCACCTACCTCGATCCCGTCGGCGACGTCATGAAGGTGCTCAACTACCTGCCTCGCTCGCGACGAGCACAGTGGTCGCGTCGCCCAAGCAGAGGTTCACGCTCACCGAGCCGGGCTTCTACGAGGTACGGTTCTTGAGTGGCGGCAACTGCACGCCGACGGGCGACTCCTCGTCCAACGCGTGCGATTTCGTCGATACGTACCTCGCGGATGTGCAGAAGGACATCTTCGATACCAACATCATCATGGCGGTCGTGAACAGCGTCCTGGCCGTGCCATGGGTGGGCGACTACCTCAACGGCCCCGACGGCCCGAACTGGGTGCAGTTCACCGCGAAGCAGGCGCTCGCCAGCATCGCGAGCATCCGGCAGATCTCGAGGGAGGATCTCGAAGCAGCCGCGCTGGCGCTGGCGAACCAGCTCCTGGCCACGGTGGCCAACGCGGTGTCGGGCGCGGGCCAGGCGGCCAAGAAGAAGCTCGTCGAGTGGTTGGCGATTGGGGTCGGGGAAGCGGCGGGCACGGTGGTGACGACGATTCGGGCTGGCGCCAGCGCGGGTGTGGTGGCTCACCGCCTGGTACGCTTGTATGCCCCCGAGAGCATCATGGAGTACTACATCATCTCCGTCGCGGGTCCCAAAGCAGGCGTCTGCACGCTCACGGACCCACCCTCGTGCGCGACTGACTCGGATTGCTTCCTCTTCCCGGCCTGCGTCGACGGGACCTGCGTCATGTGCCGAGTGGACAGCGACTGCTGGTCCTCCAACGACAAGTGCATCGCGAACACCTGCCGCATTCCGTGTCTCCAGCTGTCGGACTGCGCCTCGAATGGCATGGGCTGGATCTGCTCGGGCGGCCTCTGTGGTTGCACGGGCAACGACTGCTCCGAAGGCGCCTACTGCAAGATGTAGTCCGTCTCCTCTCTCCTAGGCGCGCAGGGGGAACGAAGCGCGGGGCCACGGCGGCCGGCGGTGCGGCGGCCGCCGTTGCTGGAACGGGCCGGGCCCAGCCCGAAAACCCTTGATCCTGCGCGCATCTCCATGCTAACACCCGGCCCGTAGCTCCCAGTCGTACCCCGAGGGGGACGTGTGTCCCTCGCGGGAAGGGTGGTTTTTGGCACAGAGTCCAGGCACCTAGGGAGGCTCCACGCGCACGCCGTCCCGGGCGCGCGCGGGCGTGCGATTTCCATGCTGTTCGATTGGGTTTATGGCCTCTTCTCCAACGATCTGGCCATCGACCTCGGCACCGCCACCACGCTGACGTTCGTCAAGGGCAAGGGGATCATCTCCAACGAGCCCTCGGTCGTGGCCGTCCAGCGCGGCTCCAATGGCGTGAAGAAGGTGCTCGCGGTGGGGAAGGAGGCGAAGGAGATGCTCGGCCGCACGCCGGGCAACATCGTCGCGATCCGGCCCATGAAGGACGGCGTCATCGCCGACTTCGAGGTGACCGAGGCGATGCTCCGCTACTTCATCACCCGCGCGCACAACCGGCGCACGCTGGTGCGGCCCCGCATCATCATCAGCGTCCCCTCGGGCATCACCGAGGTCGAGAAGCGCGCGGTCCGCGACTCGGCGCTCGCCGCCGGCGCCCGCGAGGTCTACCTGATCGAGGAGCCGATGGCCGCGGCCATCGGCGCGGGGCTGCCGGTCACCGAGCCCTCGGGCTCGATGATCGTCGACATCGGCGGCGGCACCACCGAGGTGGCGGTCATCTCCCTGGGCGGCATCGTCTACTCCACGTCGGTCCGCTACGCGGGCGACAAGATGGACGACGCCATCGTCCAGTACGTGAAGCGCAAGTACAACCTCCTCATCGGCGAGCGCACCGCCGAGGAGATCAAGAAGGCCATCGGCTCGGCGTACCCGCTCGACGAGGTGCTCACCATGGAGGTCAAGGGGCGCGACCTGGTCGCCGGCGTGCCCAAGACCCTGGTGGTCAACTCCGACGAGATCCGCGACGCCCTGGCCGAGCCGATCCACGCCATCGTCGAGGCGGTGCGGCTGGTGCTGGAGCGCACGCCCCCCGAGCTGTCCGCCGACATCGTCGACCGCGGCATCGTGCTCACCGGCGGCGGCTCCCAGATCCGCAACCTCGACGTGCTGCTCCGCGAGGAGACGGGCCTGCCGGTGATGCTCGCCGACAACCCCGAGTGCGCCGTGGTCATGGGGACGGGCAAGGCGCTGGATGAGATCAAGCTGCTGAAGGAAGTCACGATTCACTAGCGCTCCCGCCGCGCCGAGTTCTCCGCCGTGCTGTCGCCGACGCTGACGCTGACGCAAACGCTGACGCAAACGAGATGCGGTTCCTCGTCGGCGTCTGCGTCAGCGTCGGCGTTTGCGTTTGCGACGGGAGTGGGCGGGACGGGGGGCGTTCGGTGACCACCTGGGGCAAGCCGGCGCCGCGGCGGCGGTGGCGCGACGTCCTGCTGTGCCTCGTGCTCGTCGCCGTGCCCGTGCTGTTCCTGCGCGCGAACCTGAAGAGCCCGCAGAACCTCAACTTCGTCGACCGCGGCATCCTCAAGGTGACGAGCCCGCTCCAGTCTGGCCTCACCCAGCTCATCCGCGGGTTGGTCGGGCTGTGGGAGGGGTACGTCAACCTGACCCAGGTCAAGCGGGAGAACGACCTGCTGCGCGGCGAGAACGCCCGCCTGCGCGAGGACGCGGCGCGCGCCCGGCGCGAGGCCGCGGCCGCCGCGCGCTACGAGGAGCTGCT
>JACRCY010000052.1 GCA_016218785.1 Deltaproteobacteria bacterium | reverse complement strand
GCGCTTACAAGTTGCCGGAATTGACCAGGCACCTATGGCACTCAACCCCCTCGGAGAGGCTGATTCTTGGGGTGAGAAAGTCACTGCGCGAACAGTTACCCCATGACTCTTCATCCCTTGGCCACAGCGCGAATAGCTCTCGGGTGACGCCGTCAGCCGCGGGTCGTCGTGACGCGCCGCTTGCGCCGCAGCGGCCGAGCCCCTAGGCTCGCGCCCGGGGCCCGGGCCGCAGCCCGGGCGACCACGTGGACGGCACGATGGCCACAGGCACCAGCGAGCGGCGCAGCGCCGGGTCCCGGGCCCTGGTGGGCAGCCTGATCGGCAGCTCCATCGAGTGGTACGTCTACTTCCTGTACGGCACGGTCGCGTCGCTGGTCTTCGCCAAGCGCTTCTTCCCGGCCAGCGATCCCACCGTCGGGCTGCTCCTCGCCTACGCCTCCTTCGCCATCCCCTTCTTCTTCCGCCCGCTCGGCGGCGTGATCTTCAGCCACCTCGGCGACCGCGTGGGCCGCAAGAACACCCTGGTGATCACCCTGGCGCTGATGGGCGTGGCCACCATGCTCATCGGCTTCCTCCCCGACTACGAGGCCATCGGCCTCTGGGCGCCGGCGCTGCTCGTGACCCTGCGCTTCATCCAGGGCCTGGGCATCGGCGGCGAGTGGGGCGGCGCGCTCCTCCTCGCCGTCGAGCACGCGGGGCGCGGCAACCGCGGCTTCTTCGGCAGCATCCCGCAGACGGGCGTGACCGTGGGGCTCCTCCTCGGCACGGTGGCCGTCTCCCTGGTGAGCCGGCTCCCCGAGGCGAAGTTCCTCGCGTGGGGGTGGCGCCTCCCGTTCATCGCGTCGGCCGTCCTGGTCTTCGTCGGGCTCTGGATCCGCAAGGGGATCGACGAGACGCCCGCGTTCCAGGAGGCCAAGGCCCGCGGCCGCGTGGCCCGCGTGCCCATCGTCGAAACGCTCCGCCACCACAAGCGCGCCGTGCTCCTCGCGGTGGGCTTGAAGGTCGTGGAGACCGCGCCCTTCTACATCCTCTCGACCTTCGTCATCTCCTACGCGACCAACCAGGTCGGGTTCGACAAGGTCACCGCGCTCAACGCGGTCACCGTCGGCACCCTGGTGTGCACGGCGGCGATCCCGGCCATGGGTCGGCTGGCCGACCGCGTGGGCCGCAAGCCGCTCTACCTCGCCGGCACCATCGCGCTGATCGCCTTCGCCTTCCCCTACTTCTGGCTGCTCCAGCTCAAGTCGGCGTTCTGGCTCACCGCGGCCACGGTCATCGGCCTCGGGCTCCTGTGGGCCCCGGTGACCGCGGTGCTCGGCACGCTCTACTCCGAGATCTTCGCCACCGAGGTGCGCTACACCGGCGTGACGCTCGGCTACCAGATCGGCGCGGCCGTGGCCGGCGGCACCGCGCCGCTCGTGGCCACGGCCCTGCTCCGCGCCTACGGCGACTCCTTCGTGCCGGTGGCGCTCTACGTGATGGCGACCGGCCTCGTCTCCCTGACCTGCATCCTGCTCACGCGCGAGACCAAGGGGAGCGATCTGTAGGGGTGACGGCGACCCACGGGTTTCCCCGGGGCCACCCGGCGTGCGACAATCGCCGTACCGGCCGGCACGGCGCCGGGCCAGGAGGGGAGAATGCGTCGCGTGGCAACGAGCCTGGTGATGCTCTCGGTCGGCCTCTGCGTGGCGGCCTGCGGTGGTCGCCACGTGTCCTCCGGCGATGATGGCGGCGTGGCCGTCGGCGACGAGGGGGGGCATTGCTACTCCAACGGCACCTGCAACGGCGACCTCGTCTGCCTGTCCACCTACTGCGTGCGGCAGGGGAGCTGCTACCCGGGTCTGACCGAGGACTGCACCTGCGCCGGCGATCAGCCGGGCACGCGCACCTGCAACGGCGCCGGCGCCTGGGGCTCGTGCCAGTGCGCCTCGACGTGCGGCAACGACGTCTGCGAGACCTGGGAGGACGATGCCTCCTGTCCCGCCGACTGTGGGCCTCACTGCGGCGACGGCGTCTGCCAGGGCAGCGAGACCATCGCGAGCTGTCCGTTCGACTGCGCGGTGCTGGCGACCGAGAAGCTCGACATCCTCTTCATGATCGACAACTCGAACTCGATGGAGCCGAAGCAGGTCTCGCTCAAGCAGTACTTCCCCGATCTCATGCAGCCACTGGCGAGCCTGCCCGGCTCACACGACCTCCACCTCGGCATCGTCACCTCGGACCTGGGCGCCGGGCAGTTCACGCCGCCCTCGTGCGACACCATCGGCGGCGACCAGGGGATCCTGCAGAACACCGCCAAGGGGCCGACCTGCACGACGGCGCACCTCGTGAACTCCTCCGATCGCTTCCTCAGCCTCACGTTCGACAGTGGCGGCGTCCTGTCGAAGAACTTCGTGGGCAAGGTGGAGGACGCCTTCGCCTGCTACGCGTCGATCGGCACCGGCGGCTGCGGCTTCGAGCACCAGCTCGCCTCGGTACGCGCCGCGCTCGACGGGTGCGCGGGCGACGCCGGCTGCAAGCAGCGCCAGAACGCCGGCTTCTTCCGCAAGGACGCCTACCTCGCCGTCATCGTCTTGACCGACGAGGACGACTGCTCGGCGCCGACCAGCTCCACGCTCTTCGACCCGACCCAGACCACGCTGAGCTCGACGCTGGGGCCGCTCACCTCGTACCGCTGCTTCGAGTTCGGCAACCTGTGCAACGGCGCCGACCCGGGCCGGACGTCAGGGGAGCGGACGGGGTGCGCCCCCGGCAACAAGGACGCCGACCCCGGGTACCAGCTCACGCCGACCGCGGACTTCGCGTCCTTCCTGAAGGCCCTCAAGCCGCAGGCCCCACGTATGGTGTACGTCGCGGTGATCGCGGCGCCCCCCGCGCCGGTCAGCGTACTCCCCGACGCCAACGGCTACCCCGACCTGCAGCCGGCCTGCACGGGCGCCATCGGCTCGGGCGAACCGGCCCTGCGGCTCACGCAGTTCGTGAGCCACTTCGACGACGACCGGGCGAGCTTCAGCAGCATCTGCCAGAACGACCTCCAGCAGGTCATGGTGGACATCGCGTACGACCTGACCCAGATCCTCCCGTAGGAGCGCGGCCGCACGACGGCCGCCCCGACGGACTGCACCCGCACGGAGGCGCGGAATGACCGCAGCGACTCGGAGGCCGATCCTCGTCACGGCGCTGGTCGTGGGTCTGTCCTGCGCCGCGCCCGGCTGCACCGCGGGCGTGTTCGAGCGGCCCTGACCGCCCGTCGGTGATGACCGACCGCCGGCGCGTTGCTGGCCCACGACGCGGGTGATAGGCTGCCTGCGGCGGCGGTCCCCATGCTCAAGTACCTCGACATCTACCGCACCATCGTCCGCAACTACGGCTTCCGGGTGCGGCCGCTCGGGACGTTCGGGCTGATGCAGATCCGCCGCGTCATCGACGTCACCACGCGCGGGCTCGACCACCTGCTCTTCCCCGGCTTCCGCCGCGTGGCCATCGACCGGCCGGTCTTCATCCTCGGCAACCCGCGCAGCGGCACGACCTTCCTGCACCGCTTCCTGCTCAACACCGACCGCCTGGCGGCCTTCGCCCTCTACGAGATGCTCTTTCCGGCGATCACCGCCCGCAAGCTCTTCGGCGGCATGGTCAACCGTTTCGCGCCCTTCAACCCGGCGCGCTACCACTCGGGCGCGGCCCACGAGACCTCGCTGCGCGACGTCGAGGCCGACGACGTGATGACCTTCTTCCACTTCATGTCGGGCGGCTTCCTCTGGTCGTACTTCACGGCCTGGCGCGACACGTGGGGGAGCGCCGAGTCGCACCGTGTCTTCGACCTCGACGACGAGCCGCTGCGCGCGCAGGAGCGCTACTTCCGCTTCGTCGAGGCGTGCTGGCGCCGCAACCTCTACGTCAAGCGGCAGCCGCGCCTGGTCGCCAAGGCGAGCACGTTCACGCTGCGGGTGAAGACGCTGCTCCGGCGCTACCCCGATTGCAGGATCCTCTACATGGTGCGCGACCCCGTCGAGACCATCCCGTCGGGGATGTCGCTCATCACCGGCGTCCTCGAGAACGCCTACGACATGTTCAACACCACGCGCGAGGCCGACCGGAAGCACTACCTGGAGAACCTCTACCTGGCCTCGTGCCACCTGTTCCGCTACTTCCACGACGTGTGGCGGGCCGGCGAGATCCCCGCGAAGAACCTGCACATCGTCACCTATCCCCGCATGATGAACGACCTCGAGCCGACCATGCGCGAGGTGCTCGACTTCCTCGAGATCGAGCCGACGCCCGCATTCCACGACCAGGTGCGCGCCCAGGCCGAGCAGCAGCGCACCCGCCACAGCGAGCACCAGTACTCGCCCGAGAGGTTCGGCCTCACCGCCGACCGCATCCGCAGCGACCTGAAGTACGTGTACGAGAGCTACGGGCTTCCGCGGTAGGCGTCAGCCAGCGTGCCGTGGCGACGACGGTGCGGGCGAGGCGGCCGCGACGCCGCGCTCACGCCGCCGACGAGTAGTACGTGCGGTCGATGATCTCGCGCTTGAGGTCGTCGGTCAGGTCGTCGAAGTGGGCGCAGTAGCCCGCGATGCGCACCACCAGGTCGGGGTGGGTGCCGGGGTGGAGGTAGGCGTCCACCAGCGTCTCGCGGCTGACGATGTTGGGCTGGAACTGCATCCCGCCCTGCCCGAAGTAGCCGCGGATGATCGCCGCCAGGTTGCGCACGCCCTCCTCGCCGGGGAACAGGCCCGGATCGATGGTCGAGGTGACCGTGGTGCCGTTGGGGGCGAAGCGCGGGAAGTCGAGGCGCGCGATGGAGTTGAGGGCCGAGGTCAGGTCCTGGGCCTCCATCCCGTAGTGGGGCACCAGGCTGTTGGCCAGCGGCACGCCGCGCAGCCGGCCGGACGGCAAGGGCGGCGTGCGCTTGCCGTAGACCAGGTTCACGTTGAGCCCGTAGTAGCCGGCCACGTACTTGCCGCCGCGCGGGAGGTGCGGCGTCGCGGCGAGCGCGCCGGTCCACACCTCGAGCACCCGGCCCATCCACCGCTGGGTCTCCGGCGCCTGGTCGTCGCCGAACTTGGGGGCCGCGAGGAGCTCGGCCCGGATGGCCTGGTACCAGCTCCCCTCGAAGTTGGCGGCCAGCGCGTCGAGCAGGTCGTTCATGCTGCAGAACCGGCGCCGGAAGACCACCTCGTCGATGGCGCACAGCGAGTCGGCGACGTCGGTGACGCCGATGCCCTGGATGCCGCTCGTGTTGATCGAGGTGCCGCCCTCGTAGACGCAGCGGCCCGACCGCATGCACCCCTCGTAGAGCGCCGAGGTGAGCGGGGTGGAGAACTCGCGGCACAGCGCGGCCTCGATGAGCGCGTGGTCGTGCAGCACGGCGCGCGTGACCTCGCGCGTGCGCGCCTCGAAGCGCGCCATCAGCTCCGCCATGCTCCGGGCCGCGCGCTGGTGCGCCGGGGCGCGGTCCCACCGGAGCAGCCACATCAGGCCCAGCCGGTCGGCCGCCGAGTAGAGCAGCTTGCGGTCGATCCCCTCCAGCAGGCCCCAGCGCCACATCGGCCGCTCGTCGCCGCGCAGCGCCCGCACGAACGGGATGGTCAGGTTGATGTTGGCGCAGTCGGTGTTGCCGAAGTGATCCCGCGAGGCCACCGGCTCCACGCAGCCGACGATCGAGTAGTTGCGCGCCTCGTCGAGGCGCGACGGGTAGTGGCGCTGCAGGGCCGGGACGTAGACCTCGTCGCTGAACAGCTCCGGCATGGGCGAGCCGCCCAGGTAGACCTCGGCGATGCGCTCCACGTACTCGGACGGGCTGCCCTGGTGGATGCGGGCCGCCATGTTCGCGCTGATGGGCCTGAGCTCGCAGCCGTCGAGGATCAGGTAGGTGAGGTCGTTGGTGGCGTCGCGCCCCTCGCCGTCGACGCCGCCGATGGTGATCGTCTCCACCGGCGACAGGCTCTCGAACAGCTTGCCGAACTGCAGGCCCGACTCGCCGTCGCTGAGGAAGATCAGCTCGTCGATCTTGAGGACGAAGAGGGCGAGGAGCTCGCGCGCCCGGTCGCGGGTGATCCGGCCGGCCGCGAGGTCGCGCTGGTAGTACGGGAAGAGCACCTGGTCGAGGCGGCCGAAGGAGATGGCGTTCTCGAAGGTCTCGGTGCAGAGCGCGATCATCATGAACAAGATGCTCTGCAGGGCCTCGTGGAACGTGCGCGCGGGGTGCGCCGGGACGCGGCGGCAGATGTCCGCCATGCTCTCCAGCTCGCCCCGCCGCGCCTCGTCCCGCTCCAGCCGCGCCAGCTCGCCGAGTCGGCGCGCGTAGCGGGCGGCGAACTCCTCCAGGGCCGTCAGGCTGATGACCACGCTCTCGTAGAAGTCGTCGTGCCCCGGGTTCTCCCGCTGGCGCGCCCGGGCGTCCGCGATCATCCCGCGCGTGCCGCGCTCGAGGTAGGGCTCGTGGTTGATGATGAAGTGCGCGACCCCCGAGAAGTTGTTGAGGAAGGCGACGCGCTTCCCCAGCGCCTTCGCGGTGAACCAGCCGAGGTCCTTCAGCGACGGGTAGACCTTGCTGATCAGGCTGTGCCGCGCCCAGAAGGGGACGATGCGCAGGTAGAACTCGAGCTTGTCGGCGAGGGAGCACCTGAACGACACGGGCTTCTGCCGGTCGGCGCCGTGCAGGTTGAGGATGCCGACCGAGCCGAACAGCTCCGCCCACACGCTGCCGCCGACCCGCTTGGAGGTGAAGTTGCCGACGAGCAGCTCGTGCGGGTGGATCGTCACCTCCTTGTTGCCGAGCAGGTAGCGGAGCAGCTCGGCCCGCTGCACCTTCACGGGCTGCCTGAACCCGTGGCGCCGGTAGAAGGCGGTCTTCAGGCGGGCCGACTCCATGCAGACCGAGTAGCCGGCCGCGCGGATGTCCTTCCGGATATCGAGCACGCGCCGGGTGAACGCGGGCGCGGGCCGGGCGGCGGGAGCCTGCGCCGCGCGCACGTCCAGCCCCTCGTCGGCGAGCCTGCGGGTCGCGCGCGCCAGCGCCGCGGCGCTCTGCTCGGCGGTGATGCCCAGCGCTTCGTGCGGGATGCCCAGCTTCTTCGCCTTGGCCTCGTACGCGCTGTGGAAGCGCAGGAGCTCGATCGCGCCCACGCCGACCGAGCGGACGAGCGCGGCGGTGGCGCGCAGGTTGCTCTCATCGTCGTTGATGCCGGGCACCACGCACATGCGCAACTGCACCCGGGCGCCCGCGTCGACCAGCCGGCGCAGGTTGTCGATGACCGGCTGCAGGCGGGTCCGGGTGGCCTCCAGGTGTCGCGCCTCGCTCTCCACCAGCTTGAGGTCGTAGAGGAACAGCCCCGTCTGCGGCAGCACCGCCTGGTACGCCTTCCAGGGAGCGTGACCGGCAGTCTCGACCGCCACTGGCAGGTCCTCCTCGCCGAGAGCCTGGAGCAGGCGCAGCAGGCTCGGCAGGTGCTGGAGGAGCGGCTCCCCGCCGCTGAGCGTCACGCCGCCGTGCGTCCGCGAGTAGTAGGGGGCGTCCTGGCGGATGGTCGCCAGGATGTCCACGAGCCGCGGTCCGCCGGCCGCGCGCTCGAACGCCTGGGCCTCGGGGTTCTGGCACCAGCGGCAGCGCATGGCGCAGCCGCGGAAGAACACGTTGGTCCGGATCCCGGGACCGTCGTGAACGCAGGTGCGCTGGATCTTGAGCACGGCCAGTTGGTCATCGAGGGTGGGGCGAGCGCTGGCGAGTCGTTCGCGGGGAGTGACCATGCCCCCTAGCCTCGCACGGTCGCTGCCGGGGGGAAAGGGGGGCGCCCGGGGCGAGCGGCGCCGGGCGCGGCCCGCCAGAAGCCGCGTGGGGAGCGCGGCTGGGGGAGGTCAATACGCCAGGATCGCGCCGCCCACCGACAGGCCCGCGCCGGTGCCGAGCAGCAGCACCTCCTGGCCGCGCCGGAGGCGGCCGTCGTGCTCGGCGTCGTAGAGCGCCGACGGGATCGAGGTGGCGATGCAGTTGCCGAGCCGGTCGAGGTTGATGACCACGCGCTCGTCGGGGATGTTGAAGCGGCGGAGCGAGCGCACGGCGTGGAGGCTCGCCTGGTGCGGCACCACCAGATCGATGGTGCCGAGGTCGCTCGACAGGCCGGGGCGCAACTGCTCGAGGAAGGCGCCCAGGCGATCCATGGCCAGGCGGTAGACCTTGGGCCCGTCCATGTGGAAGAGGTTGTCCTCGGGGCGGGTGTCGGGGCGGTTGGGGTGGCGGCGGCTCCCGCCGCCGCGGATCTCGGTCAGGTCGGCGCCCTCGCTGTAGGTCTCCAGGCGCGCCGCGAGCAGGCAGCTCGCCTCCCCCGGCCCGGGCAGCGTCACCGCCGCCGCCGCGGCCGCGTCGCCGATCAGGGCGGCGCTCTCGGGCTCCTCGAAGTTGATGCCCACCGAGCCGATATCGGCGCACACCACCAGGATCCGCCGATAGCGCCCGGTGGCGAGCAGCGCGGCGCAGAGGTCGAGCGCGACCACGAAGCCCAGGCAGGTGGCGTGCAGGCTGAAGCAGGCCACGCCGCTGCCCGCGAGGCCGAGCTCCCGCTGCAGCAGCGGGCCGCCGTCGGGGATGGCCTGCTCCTGGCTCCCCGACGCGTTCACGATGAGGTCGATGTCGGCGAGTCGGAGGCCCGCGGCCGCGACCGCCTCCTCGGCCGCCCGGGCGCCCATCGAGGAGTTGCTCTCCCCCTCCACCCAGCGGCGCTCGCGGACGCCGGTCTTGCGCTCGATCCAGCCGGCGGGCAGGCCGCACCGGCGCTCGACCTCGTCGTTGGGCACGACGCGCGGCGGGAGGTAGCGGCCGAGGCCGGCGATCTTGAGAGCCAGGGGGAAGGGCAAGGGCCGACCGGGGGAGGGGCGCTAGCCGGCGCGGCGCGGACGCGCCTTCCGCAGGAGCCCGGCGAGGACGCGCGCCGGCTTCTTGAAGCGGTTGAGCATGATCATGGCCGCGATCACGTACAGCTTGTGCTCGGCCTCGTGGTAGGTGGGGTCGCGGTAGCGGTCGAAGACGGTGGCCGCGACCTCGCCGGCCTTGCAGCTCACGTCGGTGATGTCGGCCGGCAGGCAGTGCAGGTAGAGGCCCGCGCCGTCCGTGGTGAGGCTCATGAGCTTCTCGGTGCACTCCCAGTCCTGGTGCTGCGCGTTCTGGGCGAGCCCCTCCTTCTCCAGCGCCTCGACCTCGTGCCCCTTGCCCGACTTGAGCAGCGTGGTGCGCTTCTCCATGAGGCTGACGGGCGCCCAGCTCTTGGGGTAGACGATGTCCGCGCCCGTGAAGGCCTCGGCCAGGTCGTGGACCTGGGTGAACGAGCCGCCCGACTCGGCGGCGTGCCGGGCCGCCACCTCGAGCGTCTCGGGCATCAGGTCGTACCCCTCGGGGTGCGCCAGCACGACGTCCATGCCGAAGCGGGTCATGAGCGTGATGATCCCCTGCGGCACCGACAGCGGCTTCCCGTACGACGGGGAGTAGGCCCAGGTCATGGCCAGCTTCTTGCCGCGCAGCTTCTTCAAGCTGCCGAAGGTCTTCACCAGGTGCAGCAGGTCGGCCATCGACTGCGTCGGATGGTCGCGGTCGCACTGCAGGTTGATGACCGCGGGGCGCTGGGGGAGCACGCCCGCCTGGTACCCCAGCTCGACCGACTCGCTGACCTCGCGCATGTACTCGTGGCCGTAGCCGACGAACAGGTCGTCGCGGATGCCGATGGCCTCGGTCACGAACGAGATCATGTTGGCGGTCTCACGCACCGTCTCGCCGTGCGCCACCTGCGACTTGGACTCGTCGAGGTCCTGCGCGGTGAGGCCGAGGAGGCTGCACGCGCTGGCGAAGGAGAACCGCGTCCGCGTCGACTTGTCGCGGAAGTTCGACACGGCGAGGCCCCCGTCGAAGACCCGCGTGGAGATGTTGGCGCGGTACATCTGCTCCAGGATGTCGGCCACGGTCAGCACGGCCTTCAGCTCGGCGTCAGACTGGAGCCAGGTGAGCAGGAAGTCCTTCTGGTACAGGTCGGTCTTGAGCTTGGCCAGGCTGGTGATCAGGCTCTGGATCCTCTTCTTCCCCATTTCACTCTCCTCGCTCTCGCAGGGGTGCGCGCGCTACGGGCACACGCGCCGCGCCAGGTAGACGTTGGTGACGCCGGTGTAGAGGTCGGTCACCGCCGTGTCGCCCCAGCCGAGGGTGACGCCACCCTCGTCGGCGACCAGGTCGACGAGGCCAATCTGGTGCGACGGCGGCTCCGTACCGCTGACGTCGCCGTGGAACGGACCCGAGATGAGCAGCGCCTCGGACCAGCCCGCGCCCAGGTCCTTGGTGACGCTGTAGTACGCGCTCCACCCCGCGTCACTCTGCGCCAGCCAGAACACGTGGACGTTGCCGTCGGGGTCGGCGGCCACGCTGGGCGACAGGATCGAGGTGGTCCCCGTCGGCTGGCTCACGGGCAGGGCCGGCGAGAAGCCGCTCCCGGTGTTGTGCGCCTCCTCGAGGGTGGCGCTCCCGGCGGTCCAGACGACGTAGACACCGTCCTTGCTCGCGGCCAGGCGCGGGTCGCTGCCCGGTCCGAGCACCTCGGGGGTGGCGAACGAGGTCGCGGTGTCGAGCCTCGCGTACGCGGCGTAGGTCGTGCCGGTGAGGGTGAAGGCGCCGGTGAAGGCGAGGTGGACGCCGTGGTCGACGGGGTGTACGGCGAGGCGCGGACGGCTGCTCGCGACGAAGGTGTCGGGCAGCGCGGCCTCCTCGGCCAGGGTCACGCCGTCGTCGTCACTGCGCCACACCCGGGCCCGCACCCCGGTGACCGTGCCCTGGTCGATGGTCCAGTCGGTCCAGGCGAGGTAGACGGCCTCGGCCGTGGCGGTGACCGCCGGCGAGTCGCACTGCTGGGTGTCGGCGAGGCAGTCCGCCGCCACGACCGGGTCTTCGAAGGTCTCGAGGCCGTCGAGCGACCGGAACACGAAGACCCTGGCCCGGGTGGGCGAGGTCTCGCTCCCCAACACGCAGGTCGCGGCCAGCACGACCGTGCCCGCGGCGGTGACCGCCAGGGCGGGCTCCAGCAGCAGGTCGCATTCGGCGGGGCGCTGAAGGCCGATCGAGGTCCCGGTGGAGGCCCCGGCGGGCAGGCTCACCGCGCGCAGATCGGCGTTCTGGGTGGCCGAGAGGTTGCGGTCGATCCAGGCCACGTTGACCGCGCCGGCACCCGCGTCGCCACCGGCACCCGCCATGGTGACGCCGTACTGCACGTGCACGGGGCCCCCGTCGGGCTCGCGGTCCTCGCTCAGGCGCGTCGGCGTCCCGAAGGAGGGTGCGTCGCCGCAGGTGACGCCGCCATCGCCCCCCGTGGTGCCGACCTCGGGCCCCACGTAGGCGTCGGTGTTCATCCATTGGTCCTGGGGCCCGCCGCCGTCGTCGAGGCAGCCGACGGCGAGGGTGGCGGCGGTCGCCAGGGCGAGTGCCATGCCGAGTCGTAGGGCCCGCATCATGATCGACGGGCAGAATAGCCCCAGGCCGGCGGGGACTCAAGTGGGCCCGGACTCGTTCCCTTCAGCCTTCGAGCTTCGAGCTTCGACATGCAAGGTTGAACGTCGAACGTTCAAGGTCTAATCCCCGCGTGCGGCCGAACTCGGGGCGCGCTCCTCTTCCGTGGGTTTCTCTCGGAGACGCCATCCATGTCGAGGCAGCGGGTCGCCCTCGCCGTGCATCTCGGGCAGCGGCGCCTGCTGCCAGGGGATCGGCGCCTCGGGCGCGTCGGCGGCCAGGACCAGCACCGCGACGTCGTTCATGGGCGCGCCGCGCGCGTCGTTCAGGTAGTAGGCGGGGTGCACGAAGCCCTCGGTGACCGCCACGGACTGGCCGCCGGCGGCGCGGTCCTCCCCGAAGAAGACCTGGACCTGCGCCGGATCCCGGTTCCCCCGGGCGAGGCAGTGCCCGGCCCTGAGGACCGCGCGCGGGGCGATCAGCGTTCCCGAACAGAAGACGGCGTCGTAGTAGACCAGCGCCACGACCGCCCGGTGCACCGTGTCGGGCTCGCCGTTGACGATGGCCCGGCGCGTCCGGCCCGGCGCGGAGCCGTCGGGCCCTCCCGTCTCGCCGCAGGCACCGGCCCCGAGGGCGATGGCGGCGAGGCACGGGGCCGCTGCCCACAGACGACCCGCGGTGGCCACGGGGCCAGGATACCACGGCGGCCGAGGCGTGGCTGAAGGGCCACGCGCCGCGCGCGCGGTGAGGCGCGAGGCCGCATCCGTGGGGCTGACACCCATGGGCGATACGCGTAGACTCCCCTCGTGACGAGCCTCATCGTCAACCTCGAGGAAGGCGTCGAGGAGTCGTTCCGCTTCCCGGCGTTCGAGGAGCGCGACGTGGACGCGGGCCCCGGCCCCCCGGCGCGGAGCGACGCCCAGCTGGCCGAGTTCCAGCAGGACGCGGTCAGGGCCCTGCACGAGAACTTCGAGAAGCGCCGCGCGGCCACGGGGCTGCTCTGCCTGCCGACGGGCGCCGGCAAGACCCGCACCACCCTCGAGTGGACGCTCCGGCACCAGGTGGCGCGCGGGCGCCGCGTGGTCTGGGTGACCCACCGGATCGACCTCCTCAACCAGGTCCACCGCGATCTCGTCGGGCTCTCCTGGCTGCTCCAGGGGCTGCGCCGCAAGCTGTCGATCTCCCGCTACGACGGCCACGGCGCGGACCTGCGTGGCGCCGTGGTGCTCGCCACGGCGGCGGCGCTGCTGCGCGGGCCGCCGAGCCCGAAGGACCTGAGCCGCGGCGGCTTCAAGCTCGGCGCCATCGTCTACGACGAGCCCGACCCGGCCCTGGCGGGGGAAGTCCTCGAAGTGCTCGAGCGGATCCAGGCCGACCGCAAGGCCCTGCTCCTCGGGGTCACCTCCACGCCCCTGCGGCCCGACGTCGAGGGGGCGTTGCAGCTCCCGGCGTTCTTCGGCGGCCAGGTCGTCTACGAGCGCAGCTTCCGCGACCTGCTGCACGTGGGCTTCCTGGCGCGCCCCATCTTCGTGCGCGTCCCGCTCGAGGCCACCGACGGTGCGACCCTGCCGTCGGCCGAGCTCGATCTCAGCCGGCAGGGCCCCGACCTCACGCAGGCCCTCCTCTCGAGCCTCGGCCAGATCGGCGCCCGCGACGAGGAGATCGTCGACCACTGGATCGGGGGGGCGACCCGCTACGGCAAGACGCTGGTCTTCGCCTGCGACACGGAGCACGCGGACTCGCTGGCGCACCGCTTCGCGGCGCGCGGCGTCCTGGCCGCGGCGCTCCACGGACGCCTCGACGAGGCCGAGCGCGCCGCGCGGCTGCGGGCCTTCCGCGAGGGCGCCGTGCGGGTGCTCACGCACTTCGGCAGCCTGGCCGAGGGGGAGCTCGTCCACGACATCCGCACCGTGCTGCTGGCGCGGCCGACCAAGAGCGTGGCGCGCCTGCTGCGCATGATCGGCTGCGCCGCCCGTGGCCCGCGGCTCGTGCCCGGCAAGGACTACTTCAACGTCGTGGAGTGCGTCGACGGCTTCCGCCGGCTCGGCCTGCCGCTGGCCGGCCCGGTGGTGGCCCGCTGGCTCGAGAGCGACATCACGCGCGAGATGCAGCCGGCGCGGGCCCCGGGGGACAGCGAGGTGCGCCGTCGGGGCGCGGCCGCGTGCGCGGCGCTGGCCTGGCTGCGGGCCCGCGGGCTCGACCCCCAGGAGTACGCCTTCTGGGGCGAGCTGCTGTGGCTGCGGCAGGATGGCGCCGAGCGGAGCGTGGTGGTCCTGGCCGGCTCGCTCGGCGCGGTGGAGCAGGCGCTCGCCCTGGTCGGCCCGGCGCTCGCCTCGGAGCACTGGCGCGCCGCCGAGGAGCACGCGGTCATCCTCGAGGCCTCCGGCGCCCTGCGCGCGGTCGACTGGAACGACATGCTCTTCGACGTGCGGCGCACCAAGCGCCTGCCGGAGCTGCGGCGCGTGACCGATCTCCGGCCCACGGCGGAGGACGACCAGGCCAGCGGGGCGCTGCTCGAGCTGGCGCGGGTGGCGCTGGAGCGCGGGGTCGAGGAGGCGGCCAGCTCGTGCGCGGGCGCCTGGGAGCAGCAGCCCCCGCTGCGCGCCCGCTTCCTCTCGGCCGCGGCCCTGCAGAGCGAGATGCTGCGGCTCTACCCGCAGATGTACGCCCAGGCCCGCCTGCGCCAGAGCCAGCCGCCGCCGCCGCCGGCGTGGGAGGACGTCGAGGCGTTCGTGAACCTCGGCGTGGCCGTGGCCTGCGCCGACGGCGAGCTGCACGAGGCCGAGCACGGCACCATCCTCATCGGCGCCCGCAAGGTCTTCCAGCTCGAGGCCGAGGCCGACCTCCAGCGCCTGGGCGCGCTCGTGGCGACCGTCGAGGCGAGCCCCGGCGACGTCGAGCGGGCCGCGCGACGGCTGCGCTCCGACGCCCCTTTTGCCACGGTGCTGTGCGTGTTCGACTGGCTGCTCCACGTCGGTATCGCCGACAGCAAGTTCGTCGAGCCGGAGCGCGTCTGCCTGGGCGGCGTGGCCGCGCTCCTCGGCCTGTCGCAGGACGAGTATCGGCGTCGCTGCTCCTGGTACCTGAAGATCGACCCGAGCGTCCCCATCGAGGTCATGCCGGGCACCCGCACCTGCGCCGCCTGCGGCGCCTCGTTCCCCGACGAGGCCAGGTTCTGCGGCGAGTGTGGCGTGTCGCTGGGCGAGTGAGCGCCGCCGGCGCGCGCGACCGCCGTCGCTTCACCGAGCCCGGAGGCGCACCGGATACCGCTGGTGGTCCCTCTCCTGCTCGCGGCAAGTCGAGAGTGGGGAACGTCTGTGAGCACCTGGTCTGCCCAGGGCCGGCCTTGACGGGCATCGCGCGAACGGCGGACAATCGAGGAAGCGAGTTCGTCGGTGGTAGCAATGCCCCCCAGCCGGGGGGAGGGCCAGGGAGGTGATCGATGGTCGGCAAGCCGTCTCGTCTCGGTT
>JACRCY010000476.1 GCA_016218785.1 Deltaproteobacteria bacterium | reverse complement strand
GTCTACCGCCTGGTCTCCATCGAGGGCTTCGTGCATTGGGAGGGCAACCGCTACTCCGTCGGCTACGAGCACGTCACGGCCCTGGTGCCGGTGCGCATCACCCAGCGCGAGCTGTTCGTCTACGGCCCGGACCTCGCCTGCGTCGCCCGGCACGAGCTCCTGCCCAAGGGCGCCGGCCAGGACCGCGTCGCCGATGGTCACCGCCCGCCCAGTGCCCACGGCCCCGGCGCCTCCCTCGACGCTATCCGCGACCACTTCCTCGCGCTCGACGAGGTCGCCACCGAGTTCCTCCAGGGCCTCGTCGAGACCCACCCGCGCTCGGCTGCCTTCCACGCTCGGCGTATCCTCGAGCTGCGTGAGCGCTACGCCGCGACCGACGTCGCCGCCGCCCTGGTCCACGCCCACCGCTTCCGCGCCTTCTCCGCCAACGCCGTCGCCCGCATCGTCACCGCGCGGGCACGGCCGCGCACCCTCGACGAGTACGTCGCCGCGACTACCGAGTCCAAGCTGCAGGGCGTGCTCGCCTCCTCGCGCACCGCCCCGCGCGACCTGACCGACTACGACCTCGCCCCGCCGCGTGAGCCGCAGAGCGACGCCGCGCTCCCGCCCCCTGACCGCAACGACCCCGAGGAGCCGGACGATGAGTAAGCCCAAGAGCAAGCCCACCCCGCCCCCCGATGACACCACGCGCGAGGCCCGGCTCCGCCGCGCACTCACCATCCTGCGCCTGCCCAGCCTCGCCGCCGCGCTGCCGGAGCTGCTCGCCTGGGCGCGCCAAGACCGCCCCACGCCGCTCGAGCTCCTCGACCGCTCCCTCGGCCCCGACGCCGAGCGCACCCTCACCCGCGCCATCGACCGCCGCCTCGTCGACTCGGGCCTGCCCGACCGCCCCACGCTCGAGACTTTCCAGTTCGAGTTCCAGCCTGACCTCGACAAGGCCCTGGTCATGCAGCTCGGCGAGCTCGACTTCCTCGCCGCCCACGAGGACCTCGTGCTCACAGGGAAAAGTGGCACCGGCAAGAGCCACATCGTCAAGGCCCTCGCCGTGCGCGCCTGCGTCGCCGGCGAACGCGTCCTGTACCGCCAGTTCCGCGTGCTCATGGACGACCTCTACGCCGGCCTCGCCGACGACACCTACGAGCGCCGCCTCCGCCGCTACGCCCGCGTCCCCTTCCTCGTCGTCGACGACGTCGGCCTCGGCCGCGTGCGCCGCTCCCCCGACGAGCCCTCCGCCGCGCACATGCTCTTCACCCTCGTCGACCAGCGCGTCGGCCGCGCCTCCACCGCGCTCACCAGCAACATCAAGCTCTCCGAGTGGGGCAGCTACCTCGGCGACGCCGCGCTCACCATGGCCATCCTCGACCGCATGATCCACCACGCTACCCGCATCGACATCGACGGCCCCTCCTGGCGCGACAAGGAGTCCCAGGAGCTCAACCAGCGCAAGCGGGCCGCCGCACGCAAGCGCAAGGGCGGGGCCGCCGCCGAGGCCGCCCCGTGAGTCGCGTGCGGCTCGCTCCCGAGCACCTCCCCGACGGCCGCTACCGCCTGCGCGTCGTCGACGCCCAGCTCACCACCTCGCGCGCCGGCCACCCCACGCTCCGCCTGCTCCTCCACGTCGAGCGCGGCCCGTACACCGGGCACCCGGTCACCTGCTGCTACTCGCTGCTCCCACAGGCCACCTGGCACCTGCGCCGCCTGCTCCGCGCCGCCGCCGTGGCCCCCACCGCCGACGAGCTGGACACCGCAGACCTCGTCGACGCCGTCCTCGACGCCGACGTCACCTCACGTCCCACCGCCTACGGCCCGCCGCTGTGCGACCTCCACGACGAAAGCCCCGCCACCTGCCCCTGACCCCTGGCCCCACCCCAGCCGCCACGCACACCCTGGCCCACGAAACCGGCGCCGCGCCGGTCTCGTGGACCACCTCACGCGCGCCGGCCTGGCCCTCTCACGCCGCCCGATCTGGTACTGGCGCCGGCCGGCGTTGAAGCCGAGGCCGTCCGCGTGCACGTAGCGCACCTGGCCGGGGCGGTGGATTGAGAGGAGGTCGTCGCCGCGGACGTACAGGGCCTGGAGGGTGCCGGCGCCGTCCGTCTCGGCCACGACGTGGCTCAGGGCGCCGGCGGTGTCGACCAGGAAGTTGGTCTCCGTCGGAGGGCCGGTTGGCGGCGTGAGTTTCGTGCGCACCCGCGTGCCGTCCACGTCGTACTGATGCTCGACGAGCGCGCCGCTGGCGAGGTGGACCTCGATCAGGCGGTTGTCGAAGTCCCAGACGTAGGTTGCTTGGCCGTCCTTGCCGACGAGGTTGCCGTTGACGTCGAAGGAGTAGGCGAGGCTGTTCTCGGTCTGGATGCGGTCACGCGTGTCGTAGGTGTAGCCGACGGAGGCGGCGCCGGCGCCCGTCGTCACCTGGCTCAGGCGGTTGCCGACGCGGTCGTACCCGAACTGCTTCTCGTAGGCCGCGAGCGGACCGCCGCTGATGGTCTCGCGCGTCAGGCGGTAGAGGGCGTCGTAACCGTAGCTGCGCACC
>JACRCY010000475.1 GCA_016218785.1 Deltaproteobacteria bacterium | reverse complement strand
GCCGACGACGGCACGCTGCCGGGCGTGGGCGCCGCGTGCTACACGAAGGGCCTCGGTTGCACCTTTTCGGGGGGCAACTGGACCTGCGTGGGCGTGTGCGCAACGGGCCTGCAGGCCTGCTCGAACGGCACCCTGGTCTGTGCGGGCGATATCGGCCCCGCGCCGGAGGTCTGCGACGGGCTCGACAATGACTGCAACGGCCAGACCGACGAGGGCCTCCCCCCCAGGCCCTGCTACCCGGACGCCACGCCGGGCTGCAACGTCGCCACGAGCACGTGCGTCGGGCTGTGCCGCCTCGGCACCTCGACCTGCGGCGGCGTCAGCGGCTGGGGCGCCTGCACCGGCGCCGTGACCCCGGTGCCCGAGGTCTGCGACGGCAAGGACAACGACTGCAACGGCACGCCCGACGACGGCTCCATGGCCGGCGTGGGCGACACCTGCTACGGCGCCGCGAGCGGCTGCACCCTGTCGGGCGGCGTCTGGACCTGCATCGGCGAGTGCCGGACCGGCACCAAGCAGTGCGTGACCGGCAACCTCGCCTGCGTGGGCTACCAGGGCCCGGTCCCGGAGGTCTGCGACGTCGCGGGCCAGGACTCCGACTGCGACGGGTTCCCGAGCAACGGCTTCAACCTCCTGACCGACCTCTACAACTGCGGCGCGTGCGGCAACGACTGCACGACCCTGCAGCAGTCGACCAACGCGTGGCCCTACTGCGAGGGGGGCGTCTGCAAGCGGACCTGCAAGGCCGACTACTGGGACGTCGACGGGAACTACGGCAACGGCTGCGAGTACCACTGCGTCAACACCGGGGCCGAGGTGTGCGACGGCATCGACAACGACTGCAACGGCCAGACCGATGACAGCCCGGTGTCGCCGGGGAACTTCTGCCGCCAGCTGGGTGCCTGCGCCGGCGCGTCCCCGTCGTGCGGGACCTACACGCCGACGGCACCGCCCGAGAGCGGCGACGACTTGAACCAGCTCGCCGGCTGGAGCATGGTCGGCGCCACCGACGTCAACACCGACGATGGCATCCTGTACGTCACCCTCGCCGACAACAGCGGCACGCGGACCGTCTCGCTGTATCGCGATCCGGCGCTCACCGAGCTGGTCGCGGCCGGCAGCCGCACCGGCGACGGGGCCATCACGCTCGCCGAGCAGAGCTCCTCGGGGCTCTCGGGCCAGGTGACCGTCACGTTCGTGGCGGACGACAGCTCGATCACGATCGCGGTGCCCATCAAGGCCTGGATCTGCAACTACAACCCGGTGACGGTCGACGTCGTCGGCCTGAACCGCATCGCCCCGCAGGAATCGAAGTGCGACAACATCGACAACAACTGCGACGGCAGCACCGACGAGCGCTTCTTCGTCGACCACATCAAGGGGAGCGCCTGCCAGCAGGACGGCGTCTACGGGCAGTGCCGCGGCTACGGCCTGTGGGCCTGCAACGGGACCGGCACGGCGGCAGTCTGCGACCTCACCTGCGGCCCGCCCAGCTGCAAGCTGGAGACGGCGCCGACCGCCGAGACCTGCGACAACATGGACAACGACTGCGACGGCGTGGTCGACAACGGCGTCGCGGACGCCGAGGTGCACGTCACCGCCGGCGGCCTCGACTTCTACGTCTTCACGTACGAGGCCTCCCGCCCGGGCGCCACGGCCACGAACGCCGGCACGGCCGATCACCGCGCCTGCTCGCAGGCGGGCGTGCTCCCCTGGACCTTCGTCAGCTACGCCGACGCGGCGGACGCGTGCGCCGCGAGCGGCGCGCGCCTCTGCACCGGCCCCGAGTGGGGGGCCGCGTGCGTCCGCAGCCCCGCCTTCGCCTACCCCTACGGCGGGAGCTACGCGCCCCTCACCTGCAACGGCGAGGACTACGACGGCGTTCCCGGCGGCTCCGACGACGACGTGCTGATACCGACCGGCCAGGCGGCGGCCTGCACGAGGCCGGCGCCGGATCCGGCCATCTACGACCTCAGCGGCAACGCGAAGGAGTGGACCAGCCAGTACACGGGCACGACGCCCGCGCCCGAGAACACCCCGATCGCCGTGGTGCGCGGCGGCGCCTACGACACGCCCGCCATCGGCCTGCGCTGCGACTTCACCCTGAGCCGCGCGGCCGTCGACGTGCTCCTCCCCACCCTCGGCTTCCGCTGCTGCTCCCCCTGTGCGCCCGGACTGCACTTCTGCCCGAGCGCGACGGTGTGCCCCGTCCCGGCCTGCGCCGCGCCGTCGTTCTGCGACACCGCCACCGACTTCAGCGGCGTCCGCCACTGCGCGCGGTGCGTCGACGCGCTCAACGACGAGGCCAACTGCGGCGGCTGCGGCGTGACCTGCTCCGTCGGCAAGACCTGCGTCAACGGCACCTGCCGATAGCCCACATCTCGAGACCCGACGATCCGCTTCGGGGCGGGCAAAGCCCGCCCTCCACTCACCTCGGGGCTGCCGCCCCGAACCCCACAACCGGCGGGTCTCGAGACGTGCACCAGCCCCTACTCCTCCACCTTCCAGATCGTGTCGACGACGGTGCCGTCGACCCACTTGACGACGGCCACGGCGCGGTCGAGGTCGCGCCGCGGCGACGTCGGCTTCCCGCACACCTTGCGGGCGACGGCGGCCAGCTCCTCGATGCTCACCAGCGGGAGCGTGGTCCCCTTCAGCCGGTCGAGGAGATCCTGGCGCCGCGGGTTGATGGCGATGCCGCGCTCGGTGATCACGACGTCGATCAGCTCGGGTGGCGCGCAGCAGGTGACCACCTCGTCGACCACGATGGGGATGCGGTTGCGGAAGAGCGGGAAGGCCAAGATCGAGACATCGGCGAAGAGCGTGTTCATCCAGCCGCCGATGCCGTGGAGCAACAGGCCGTCGGAGTGCGAGACGACGTTGGCACGGAACGAGGTGTCGACCTCGGTCGCCCCGAGCACCGAGACGGCGACCTGCGAGGCGATGTTCCCCTTCGAGTGGTAGTTGTACGAGGTGAAGGGGTTGGTCGCGACGTGGCGCGGGTTGTCGCGCAGCGAGGCTACACCGGCGAGGTCGAAGCTCTGGCCGTCGAGGATGTAGCCGATGAGCCCCTCGTTGAGCAGGTCGACCAGGTACCGGGTGGAGCCGCCGCGCGCGAAGGGCGCCTTGACCCCGGCGCGCCGCATGCGCTCGGCGAGGAAGCCGACGAAGGCCAGCGCGATGCCGCCGGCGCCCGCCTGGAACGGCTGGCCCAGGAAGCCGGCCTCCTCGATGAACTGCGCGATGTGCTCGGCGATGAGCAACCGCGTGGGCGAGCGCGTGATGCGCGTCGTGCCCGACACGATCTGCTCCGGGTCGCCGATCTGCTCGACGACCACGACCTGGTCGATGTTCTGCCCCGCGATCTCCCAGGGGATGCAGGGGAAGGGCACCAGGTGGTCGGTGATGACGATGCTGTGGTCGGCGAAGACCGAATCGGCGAGGCCGAAGCCCAGGGGGCCGCAGGCCGACGGGCCGTTCACGCCGTTGGCGTTGCCGAAGAAGTCGGCCGCGGGGGCGGGGATGATGCCCAGGTCCACGTGCAGCTCGCCGTCCTGCATCGCCTGGAAGCGCCCGCCATGGGAGCGGAGCACGCCCTGCCCTCGCATCTTGCCGAAGCTGCAGAACCGGCCGATGGGGCCGTTCATCGAGCCCTCGATGTGGTGGATCACGCCCGACTCGAGGTGCTTGAGGAGCGGCTCGTGGCAGGGGAAGAGCGCCGACGGGGCGAAGACGATGTCGCGGATGCCCATCTCGGCGATGGTGTCGAACATCGGCACTATGACCCGGTCGCCGTTGCGGAAGTGGTGGTGGACGCCGATGGTCATGCCGCTCTTGAGGCCCGCCCTCTCGAGTGCGGCCCGCAGGGTCGGCGTGCGCTTGTCGTTGCCGTAGTCGGCGTTGTGACGCACCGGCGGCCCGTACTTGCGGCCGGTGGGTGGGTGCTGGCCGAGGCCGGCGAAGGGCACCTGCGGCCGGCCGTTGACCAGGGTGGGGACCCGCCGCCCGAGGGCGTTCTCGACGATCGACATGGTCACCCCTCCTCCCCGCCGCCCGCGCCCTGGTCCGCGGCCGCGGCGGCCGCGGACGTGCGCGCCGCGGCCTCCAGCCCCTCGGCGTCGATGCCGTAGGTCGCGGCCTGCTTGATCACCCGCAGGGCCCGCGCGACCACCGGCGGGTCGATCATCTTGGCGCCGATGGCGATGACCCCCTGCCCCTTCGCCTCGGCCTCGCGAATGGCGGCCTTCACCTTCAGCGCGTACACCACCTCGGCGTCGCTCGGGCGGTACGCCGCGTGGACGACGGCCACCTGCCGCGGGTGGATGCACCCCTTGCCGTCGAAGCCGAGCGCGATGGCCTCCTCGGTGGCGGCGCGCAAGCCCGCCTCGTCCTCGACGTCGCCGTAGACGGTGTCGATGGGCTGCACGCCGGCGGCGCGGGCCGCGAGCACGATCGAGCAGCGCGCCACGAAGCTCTCGCGCCCCTCGCGGCTGCGGGCCGCGCCGATGTCGCGCGTGAAGTCCTCGGCGCCGAACGCCAGCGCGCAGACCTCGGGCGCCGCGCTCGCGATCTCGTACGCGTGCAGCACGCCGAGGGCGCTCTCCACGATCGGCATGATCCACACGCGCCCGCCGCAGCCCAGCTCCCGGATGCGGGCCGCCACGGCCGCGACGTCCGCGCCCTTCTCGGCCTTGGGCGCGAGCACGGTGTGGACGGCGTGCGGCAGCACGAAGGGCAGGTCGTCCAGACCCCGCTGCCCCTGGTTGATGCGCACCATGCGCTCGCAGTCGCCGAAGTCGACCGCCCGGAGCGCGTTGCGCACCAGGATGCGCGCGGCGTCCTTCTCGGCCGGCGCCACCGCGTCCTCGAGGTCGAGGATGAGGCCGTCGGGCTGGAAGAGCGCGGCCCCGTGCATCAGGTCGGGCTGGTTCCCGGGGAGGTAGAGGCGCGAGCGGCGGGTCCGGTCGCGCGGCACCGGGCCCGGCAGGGGCCGGTACGGCTCCGGCAGCGCCTCGGCCGTGAGCTTCGGGTCGAGGCGGCGCGCGGCCGCCTCGACGCGCGCCTGGATCACCCAGTCGAGCGCGCCCTGGTCTTTGACAGATGCGGTGCAATCTCGGATACCCAGGCGCCCGAGCGTGTCGCGGACCACCTCCATGATCCGTTGGCCGTAGAGCCGACTGACGCTCGACTCGAGCTCGACCTTGAGCCCGTGACCGCCGGGCTCGAGCGTGACGACCAGGTCTTCTCTGGCGCTGCGGCCAGCGCTGACGCTTTCGGCCATGACTCCCTCGCGTGATGCGGGCGGCCTGCCGCCGCCTCACATCGCCCTGAGACCCTTGCGGACGAGGTCGATCGCGGCGTCGACCTCCTTCAGCGTGATGTTGAGCGCCGGCCGGAAGCGCAGCGCGTTCTGGCCGCACCCGAGCATGATGGCGCCCGCCTCGAAGACCGCGACGCGCGCCTGGTCGCGCAGATCGGGCGACGGCAGGTCGAAGGCGCACATCAGCCCGCGACCACGGGCGTTGGTGACCAGCGCCGGGAACTCCTTCTGCAGCTCGAGCATGCCGGCCATGAGGCGCTCGCCGGTCTTGATGACGTTGGTGAGCGTGTCCTCCTCGAACATGATCTCGAGGATCTGCGCCAGGCGCACGAAGTCGGTGAGGTTGGCGCCCCACGTCGAGCTGATGCGCGTCGGCTCGGCGAAGACGTTGTCCTGTACCTCCTCGATGCGCCGGCCACACATGAACCCGCCCACCTGCGTCTTCTTGGAGAAGGCGAGCATGTCGGGCTCGACGCCGAAGTTGGCGTAGGCCCACATCTTGCCGGTGATGGCGAAGCCGCACTGCACCTCGTCGAAGATGAGCATGGCCTCGCGCTCGTCGGCGATGCGGCGCAGCTCCCGCAGGAACTCCGCGCGGAAGTGGTTGTCGCCCCCCTCCCCCTGGATCGGCTCGATGATGATGGCGGCGATGTCGTCGGGGTAGCGGGTGAAGGCGTCGTCGATCTGCTTGAGCGCCCGCTGCTCGGCGGCCTCGGTCTCCTTGAGGACCTCGTCGGTGACGGGGAAGCGCAGCTTCGGGTTCTCGATGCGCGGCCAGTCGAAGGTCGGGAAGAACTTCGTCTTGCGCAGATCGTAGGTGTTGGTCAGCGACAGGGTGTAGCCGGAGCGGCCGTGGAACGCCTGCCGGAAGTGGATGACCCGGTGCCCCTTCTCCTCCTTGAGCCCCTTCTCGAAGTTCTTCTTCACCTTCCAATCGAAGGCGGCCTTCAGGCAGTTCTCCACGGCCAGCGCGCCGCCGTCGATGAAGAAGAGGTGCGGCAGGCCGGGACGCCCGGCCCGCTTGGAGAAGGTCTCGACCGCCTCGGCCAGCTCGACCGTGTAGGCGTCGGGGTTCGCCGGCTTCTGGATCGAGACGCGCACCAGCTTCTCGAGGAACTTCTTGCCGCGCAGCTTCGGGTGGTTGAAGCCGAGCGGCAGCGCCGCGTAGAAGCTGAACAGGTCGAGGTACTCCTTGCCGTTGCGCGCGTCGTGGACCCACACGCCGTGGCTCCTCTCGAGGTCGCACACGAAGGGCAGCCCCTCCGCCACCATGTAGCGCGAGAGGACCTTGTGGACGTGAGGGGCGGTGATTCCAGGCATGGGTCGTGTCCTTCGTCGTGTGTGGCCCGATCGGCGGGCACCGCGCGAGCGGCTCTCCGCCTCGGTTTCTTGCATTCCGCGGCGGCGGAGTCAAGCCGCACGATCTGGTCGACGAAGTTCAGCGGCGAGCGGTCGCGCTGGTACCTGGCGTGAGCCGGGTCCCTGGGGTCGCCGAACTTCCTGTAGATGGCGGTCGCGTAGGCGGCCCAGTACGCGGGGAAGCTCTCCACCAGCGACTTCAAGTCGGAGACGCCGAAGAAGTCGACGAGCGCCACGAACTCGGCGGGCGTGAAGGTCGCAGCGGCCAGCGCCATGTAGCCGCCGTAGCTGCCGCCCATCACCACGACCCGCCGGTGGTCGACGGCGGCGCACGGGAGGGGCTTGCGCGGGGCCGCGCGCCGCGATAGCGTCACGGGCAGGAGGAGGCAACCTTCGCATGCGCCTGCTCATCGCACTCGCCAGCCTGGCCGCCCTGGTCGGCTGCGGTTCCGCCAGCAACGACCCCCGCGAGATGGCCCGGAGCCTCGCCCGCGACTCCATCGACTGCACGATGCCGAGCGAGTGCTGCGCGGTGATCGACCAGTGCAAGGTGCAGGTGCTGCTCGTCTCCTCCACCGACCGCTCCGCGGTCGAGGTGCTCCTGGGCGAGGCCCCGCAGGACGGGTGCGCCCGCTGCATGGTGCCGCCGGTCCAGGTCGACTGCCGCGAGGGGCAGTGCGTCGCCATGGAGCTGGTCTCCGACGCCACCGCCACCACGGCCCCGGCGCTCGCCACGGAGAACCACTGCGGCCCGGTCACCCTGCCCACCGGGTGGTCGGAGAAGCCGGCCTCGGCCGGCGCCGGCGCCGGGCTCGCACCGGCGACCATCATCGGCTGCGGCGAGTAGGCGCGGGCGCGCCTGCGCCGCGGCCTCGGCCGGCTGCCGTGGGGGCTGGTGGCCGACGGGCCGCGCCGCATCGCGGTCTCCGCCAGCACGCACCAGTGCCGCCTCTACCACACCGGCGCGCTGGCCGAGAACGTGCAGCTCGCCGTGGTCGACGCGCTCGGCAAGCACGCCGTGGCGCCCGCGGAGAGCGACGCCCCGGCGCTGACCGTCTTCCTCCGCGGCGTCGCCGACGTCTTCACCGTGAGCATCGACACCTCGGGCGAGCTGCTGCACCGCCGCGGCTGGCGCACCGAGGCGGGCGAGGCGCCGCTCCGCGAGACGCTGGCCGCCGGCATGCTCGCGCTGGCCGCGTGGGACCCGCGCACGCCGCTCGTCGACCCGTGCTGCGGCTCGGGCACCATCGTGCTCGAGGCGGCGGCGCTGGCGGCCGGGCGGGCCCCCGGCGCCGTGCGCGCCTTCGCTTTCGAGGGGTGGCCGGGCTTCGACGCCGACCGCTGCGGCGCGATTCGCGCCGAGGCGGCGGTGGGCCCGACGATGCCGCCGCTCCTCGGCTTCGACACCGACGCCGACGTCATCGCCATCGCGCGCCGCAACGCCGAGCGCGCGGGCCTGGCCGAGCACGTACGCCTGTGCGCTCAGCCGCTCGCCGAGGCCGCGCCGCCGGAGGGCGCGGGCCCCGGCCTCGTGCTGTGCAACCCGCCCTACGGCCGCCGCTCGGGCGACCGCGGCGACCTCGCCAGGCTCTACCGGTCCCTCCTGCACGTCCTGCGCACGCGGTTCTCGGGGTGGCGCCTCGGCGTGCTCACTGCCGCCCGCACGCTCCCCACCCACTTCCGTCTCCGGCCGGCCGCCACCTACCCGCTCGTGAACGGCGGCCTGCGCGTGCTGCTGTACCTGTTCAGCCTGTGACGGCCGAGTCGGGAGGCGCGCTCACCCCAGCACCACGCGCCACTCGCCGCGCTCGGCGTCGTAGAGCCAATCGTCGCGCATCACCTCGACGGCCATCGATTCGCCCGCGGCGTCCACCTGCCGCTCCAGGATCACGGCCGGCACGTTGAGCCGCGCGTACTCCTGGGCCTCCTCGAGGCTGTCGAATCCCCGCATCCGCTCCGCCACGACGATGTCGGGCTGGTCCACGCCTCCAGGGTGAAGGCGTGCGCCCGAGGCGGCAACGCCCGCTGGGCCAAAGGCGGCCGGTCGCACGCGGCCTCGCCGCGCGCCGCCTCGCCGGGTGCCGCCTCGCACCCCTCGCGAACGGTGGCCTGCGCGTGGTGCTGCAGCTCTTCAGCCTGCCGTGGCCACGGGGGTACGCGCCGGGCGGCGGAACGGATGCCCCTGCGGCCTCCCGCCGCCTCGGCTCTGTCCACCTGGTGCAGCTCGCCGCCCGGGGTCCTGCTCACGGTTCTCGCTCGATCTCCCCCACCAGCCCGTCGATCGCCTTCTGCACCTCGCCCGGGTCCACGCCCCGCTGCGCCAGGAACTGCCTGGCCGACTGCGGCGCCGAGAGCACCTCCCACCCCCCTCGACGGGCGTTCTCGCCGCGCGCCGACGCGGTGCGACCGCGTCACGCGCCCCCGCGCCGCCGTGGCGGCGGTCGCGGCGGCCCGCCACGGCGCCACGCCGCCAGCAAGCAAGAACCCTGCCGCCGGACTATGTAATGAGCCGGGACATCGTGACCCCCCTTCCGGTCGACCTTGAGCGGTAGGTGCTCCGCGAGCAGTTGAGGGAGCGGGCCGAATCGGTCCAGCAGGAGGGGCGGGAAGAGCACGTCGTCGCGCTTGAGGGTGGGCACGAGCTCACGGGTCTTGTCGAAGGGCCGCTTGCCGTACATGTGGCGACCGGAATGGGGCCGGCGCAGATTCCAGTAGCACTGCCACCGGTACGAGCCGAGAAGAAACGCGTCGGTGGTT
>JACRCY010000468.1 GCA_016218785.1 Deltaproteobacteria bacterium | reverse complement strand
TGGTTCTACGGTCACCGGAACTGCAACAGCACGACCACGGACCAGCAGTTCTTCTCGACCAATACCTGCGGCACCAAGGCCGCGCCGGTCGCCATGACCGGGACCTTCAACTTCGGTGCGGGGAGCGGCGCGACCCCGCACGCCAAGGTGACCTGGGCGGACGGGGCCACCACCGGGGCCAAGGGCGGCGTGAAGGTGGCCTTGACCAACCTCACGGTTCCGACGGCCAACACGCCGGTCACCGCCTGCGCCCCCAATGCGGCCTGCGCGAACTCAAGCACTGGGAACTGCAATAACCTCAAGCTTGGTCTCAAGACGGTCAAGTTCCTCGACCTGACGCTCAGGACCGACGACTCGTCGGTCGCGTACACCGGGGTCTCCCCGAGATACCTCGACAGCGACGGCCTCCCGGGGGCCGACACCGCGACGGTCCTGGCCGGCCCGTGGTTCATCGACACCCTGATGGAGCTCTACCATCAGGAGCCCGGCTCGACCGCCTGCGGAGCGCTGAAGTACCAGTACTCCAAGTTCGTCTCCTCGGCCCTGACCGGGAATCCCCTGGACCGGAAGTGGGCCGGCGGCTGCGTGGTCGGGGGCACGGGCGTCTACGCCTGCGTGACTGGCACCGCGCCCAGCCGCAAGCTCGACATCTACATCAACCTCCCCGACGTCACCATGGATGCGCAGAGCTGCGCGTTCGACGACGGCTATCTGGGCGGCATCTGGATCGACGTGGGCCTGAAGTCCTTCACCGGCGAGCTCCACTTCACCGAGTGAGCTTGCACCACGGCCGGCGCCCCGCAGCCCGGGGGCCGGTTTCTGGTCCCGACCTCGGCGAGGCGCGGGCGGGGGGTGGTGCGCCGAGCTTTCAGGCCGCGAACGCCGATCGGGCGAGGAACAGGCGCGCGAGGACGCCCACGGCGTGGAAGAACTCCCGCTTGTCCGGGTAGCGATAGAACGTCCGTGCAATCCGCCGGGGCGAGAGGCAGAACCGGCGATAGGCCCGGCGCCGGAGGGTGACCAGCCGCCCATTGGAGACCTGGCTCAGGTTGACGTACCCGTGATGGAAGCTGAACCAGCGGCGCCCGGCCAGCTCCTTGACGTGCGGTGGCACGAGGTTCCAGAGCTCCGTCCCCTTGAACGGGGTGACGATGAAGAAGCTGGCCGCGTGGAGCGGGGAGCGCGCGGCGTACTCGGCCGTCAGCAGCATCTCCTCCTCGGTCTCGGTCGGGAAGCCGAGCATGAAGTAGGCGGTGGTGAAGATGCCCGCCCGCACCGTCTCGGCGATGCTCCGGGAGACGTGGTCCAGGTCCAGGTTCTTGCGGATGAGCTTCTGCAGCCGGGGACTCGCGGTCTCGACCGCGTAGGAGATCATCACCGTGCCGGCGCGGCGCAGGGCGTCGATCATCTCCGGATCCACGCGGTCGGCACGCAGGCCGTTGGGAAAGGACAGCCTCAGGTCGAGCTTCGCGGCCATGACCCGCCGGCAGAGCTCCATCACGCGGTCGCGGTCGAAGTTGAAGATGTCGTCCGTCACCTCGATGTCTCGGATCCCGTACCGCTCGCGCAGCAGGGTCAGCTCCTCCACCACCCGGTCCGGGCTCCGGGCGCGGAACCGCTTGCCGAAGAGGCTGTGGCAGTAGGTGCAGTGATAGGGGCAGCCCCGGGAAGTCAAGATCGACATGTAGCGCCGCCGGCCGATCGCGCTGGCGGAGAGGAGCTTGGAGTAGGTCCCGAGATCGATCAGGTCGTAGGCCGGGAAGGGGATCCGGTCGAGGTCGGCGAGCGCCGCGCGCGGCGCGGTACGCCTGACGGCCCCGTTCTCCCGGTAGACCAGGCCGGGCACTTGGCGCGCCTCGCCCCCTTGGGCCAGCGCGTCGAGGAGCTCGACGAAGGTCTCCTCCGCCTCGCCGAGTGCCAGGTAGTCGAAGGGCGCCCGCGCCATGATCTCGTCGGGATACGAGGTGGCGTGGGGGCCGCCGCCGAGCAGGACCGCCCGGGGCAAGTTCTCCTTCAGCAGCCGGCCGATTGTCTCGAACGACTCCCATTCGTTGGAGAAGCCGCTGACGCCGACCACCTGCGGTGCGAGCCCGGCCACGCGCCGGAGCACCGCCTCGGGCGCGAGGTTCTCCACCTTGGCGTCGATCAGCGAAACCCGGTGGCCGGCGGCGCGGGCGACCGCGGCCAGGGACATGATCCCCAGCGGCGGAGTCACGAGCGGATGACTGCGATCGAGCACCCCTGCCTTGATGAGGACGATGTCGCTCAAACAGTGCCCGGACGTGGAGTCGCTGACCAGTATACCAAGCCCCCGCGGGCCCAGGCGTCGATTCCGTTTGACACAGGGCCGCCGCCGACGACAAGGCTATGGGGCGTGGCCCCGGGCCTGACCGCCTCCTCCTGGCGGGATCATCTGCCCGGCTGACTGCTCGAGTGCCGGATGCGAGCCTCCTCCATTCTCCTCACCACCGTCTTCAAGCCCTTCGGCGTCGACGACAGGTACGGTCGCCGGGAGAACGTCGCCGAGGTGCTGGCCGCCCAGGTCACGCGGGCCCAGGGTATCTTCACGCCGCGCATGTGGCACGCGACCACGGGGTTGCATGTGGTGGCCGCCAATGCCGGGGTGCCCGCCACGGTCCTGGAGTGGCCGTCGCTCGCCGAGTTCGAGCAGGAGCTGCGCCAGGAGCACTACGACTACGTCGGCATCAGCTTCATTCCATGCACGGTCCCCAAGATGCGGGCCATGGTGGAGGTGGTCCGCCGCGTCTCCCCGCGCAGCCGGATCGTGCTCGGCGGGTATGGCACGGTGGTCCCTCACCTCGACGTGCTGGTCGAGCCCGACCACATCTGCCGCGGCGACGGGATTCGATACCTGCGCAACCTCCTCGGGGAGAGCCCGGAGTTCGCCTTTCGCCACCCGGTGGTGACGACCTGGATCTACCAGTTTCTCGGCCTGCACACGTTTCCCCAGCCGATCGGGCACATCGCGACCGGCCTCGGGTGCGCCTACGGGTGCGACTTCTGCCTCACGAGCGCGTTCTTCGACTGTCGGTACCAGCCGTTCCTGCGGAGCGGCAGTGAGCGGTTCGCCTTGATCCAGGCGCAGGCGCGCGAGTGCCGGATCACCGACTTCTGGCTCATGGACGAGAATCTTCTGGTGGACGAGGGGCGCGCCGAGGAGCTTCGGTCCGCGGCGCGCGAGCACGTCCAGGACTCGGTCAACTACAACCTGGACATGATCTGGAGCTCCGCCGACACCGTGCGGCGGACCGGCGCCGAGGCCCTGGCCGAGATGGGGGTCACGTCGGTCTGGATCGGCTACGAGTCGGGCGTGGCAGACTACCCCAAGAACCGGAGCATCGACTTCCTGGCGCTCATCGACGAGCTGGCCGGCTACGGCATCAACACCTTGCTGTCGTGCGTCCCCTTCGACGACCGTCACGACGAGATGAGCTGGGAGAGCGACCTCCAGGCCATCCTGCGCTGCGGCCAGGCCTACACGCAGTTCATGCCGCTCTCGCCGCTGCCGACGACGAAGCTGTACGCCACTCTGGAGGCGCAAGACCGGCTCCTCGAGGAGATCCCGCTGGAGGAGCGCCACGGCCTGACCGGGCTGGCGCACGCGCACCCGCGGTTCTCGTTGCGCCGGTCCCGTGAACTCGTGCAGGAGGCGTTCGAGCGGGAGTACGCAAAGAACGGGCCCAGCGTGCTGCGCATCCTCGAGAATCGCCTGCGGGGCTACCGGACGTTCCAGGGTTCAACCAGCCCGGTGCTTCGCAAGCGGAGCGCGAGCCTGGGCGCGGCACTGCGAAAGAAGGCCGGTTTCCTGCTGGCCATGCGGTCGCTCGTACGGGAATGTCACCGGGACCGCGTCGCGCACGTTGTCGAGGGGTTCCGCGCCGAGTTTGGCACCGACTTCATGAACGGGCTGGCGGCCGGAGCCGAGCGACTCGTCGGTCAGGTCAATAGTGCCCTCGACAGGCGCGGTGGCACCGAGACCGAGACCCTGCAGCCGGAGACCCGCCGGACGCCGTACCGACCCGACGACCACGGGGCTCCGGCGGCGATGCGGGCCCCGCGGGGCGCGCAGTGATGGCGCGCCCCGCCCGGCGCCGTGACGGAAGCTAGATGCAGGGCGGCACGCCGCCCGAGCAGACACCCGTGATCGTGGTACCGACCGAGGTGAAGTTCACTCGCACCGAGTAGCCGTCCTTGTTGAAGCGCGTGCCGCAGGGGCAACGCCCGGTCGGGCTGCTGGCGTCGGCCTTCAGTACGACAGTCCCGTCGCTGTCCGTGCACGTGACCAGGCGGAAGATCCCGTCCACGCCCTGCGCGACCGTGAACCCCTCCCGCTTGGCCAGGTCGTTGGTCGGGTTGTCGCCGTCGAGGTCGATGTCCGGGTAGTAGTTGAAGGGCGGGACCGAGGCGTACAGGCCGAACACGATGAGGACCTCCAGCAGGGTCTCCGCGGGCGCGCCCGGGAGGGCCGAGGCGGGGATCTGGTCGAGGGTGCAGGCCGGGATGGCGCCGCAGATCCTGCCGGGCTCCGCCGGGATGACCGAGATGCCGCTGATCGAGACCGGGGTCGGCGCCGGTGGCGGGTTCGGTATGAGGTGCGCGGCGATCTGGGACTGGCGGAGCTCGAGCATCCCGAACCCCGTCGGCAGGTAGAAGACCGGGGACGTGCCCGTGAGGTTCCCACCGGTCACGCTGGCGGCAAACAGGGACATGGGGTTGCCGTTGACGTCGAACGACACGGGGTCGATGTAGTAGGGCTCCGAACCGGTGAAGTTGTCCGAGGTGAAGGGGGCCGGGGGGGGCGGATCCTGGCCGAAGTCGTGAGTCTCGTGGTCCACGGCGCTGTAGCGCGCCAGCTCCAGGTCGCTGTCGTTCTGGCCCGTGGGGTCGTTCAGGCGCCGCAGCTCGAGGAGGTACAGGAGCGTGCCGGCGTTGATGCTTGCCTGCAGGACCGGGCTGACGAGCGGCCCGAGCGGCGCGAGCCAGTTGTCCGGCTGCGTGTCGCCGTTCAGGTCGCAGCCGTTCGCCATCTGGCCGTCGATCTCCATCCAATCGACCACCATCGTCGGCCCGTACAGCTTCTGGCAGTTGCTCTGGTTGCAGGAGAGGCCCCAGTACGCGAAGTCGTCGCACTGCTCCCCGTGACCCGTGTCGATCACGTTGTCACCGCAGAAGGGGTTCTTGCAGTTCAGGCGGCAGGCATCGGGGTTCGTGTTGCTGCGGGCGGCGCCGGTGTCGCACTCCTCGTTGAAGTTGTTGTCGGTGATGCCGTCGCCGCAGTAGCGCAGCTTGCAGGTGGTGCGGCAGTGGCAGTTGGGATCGTCGCAGTTGGCGAGGCCGTCGTCGCACTCCTCGCCCGGGTCGAGGGTGCCGTTGCCGCAGAAGGCGGAGAGGCAGGTGGGCGAGCACGTGCAGCCGGGCTCGCCCGTGCAGTTGACCTTGGTGCAGCCGGCGGGGAGGGCGAGCGGGTCGGTGCCGCAGTCGCAGCCTTCGCCGGTGTCGGTGACCGCGTCGCCGCAGGAGGGGTCCTGGCAGCTCAGGCGGCAGGCGTCGGGCGTGGTGTCGCTGCGGGCAGCGCCGGTGTCGCACTGCTCGCCGGTGTCGACGACGCTGTCGCCGCAGCGGTGGTTGGTGCAGTCGGTGCGGCAGGCGTCGGCGGCGGTGTCGCTGTTGTTGACGCCGTCGTCGCACTCCTCCTCGCGCGTGATGTCCTTGATGCCGTCGCCGCAGCGGAGCGGCTGGCAGTCGGTGCGGCACGCGCCGAGGTCGGGCGCGTCGCTGTTCTCGGGCCCGGTGTCGCAGTCCTCGCCGGGGTCGAGGACGCCGTCGCCGCAGACGGCGAGGGTGCAGTCGGGCCGGCAGTGGCCCGAGGTGAGTGAGTTCAGGGGCC
>JACRCY010000479.1 GCA_016218785.1 Deltaproteobacteria bacterium | reverse complement strand
GCTCGGCGCGCCCGTGCGCCGGGCCGCCTTCAGCATGCCGGTGACCTTCGGGCCCGGCGAGCAGGTGGCCCTCAAGCGCGCGGCGCAGATCGCCGGCGTCGAGGTGCTCGGGCTCATCGAGGAGCCCATGGCGGCGGCGCTCGCCTACGACTACGGCCAGTCCGCCAACGAGGTGATCGCGGTCTACGACTTCGGCGGCGGCACCTTCGACTTCACCGTGCTCGACGTCAGCCACCAGCGCTTCCGCGTCATGGCGACGCGCGGCGACGGGTGGCTGGGTGGGGACGACTTCGACCTGGTGCTCGCGCAGCATGCGGCCGACCGCTTCTGGCGCGAGACCGGCGTCGAGCTGCGCAGCCGGGCCGTCGAGTGGCAGCGCCTGCTGCTGGCGGCCGAGGAGGCCAAGCGGCAGCTCACCGTCACGGACACCGCGGTCGTCCAGGTGCCCCAGGCGATCCTGGCGCCGCGCCCCACCGATCTGCGGGTGCCGATCGACCGCGCCGTCCTCGGCGAGCTGTGCGGGCCGCTGGTGTCGCGCTCGCTCGAGGTCTGCGAGGAGGCGCTCGAGGCGGCCGGGCTCGCGCCGCGTGACGTGAGCCGGGTGGTGCTCGCAGGCGGCACCACCCACATCCCGCTCGTGCGTGAGGTCGTGGGGCAGTACTTCGAGCGCGAGCTCGAGACGGTGGTCAGCCCGGACGCGGCCGTGGCCGAGGGCACCGCGATCCACGCCTCGCGCCTGATGACGGGGGGGGCCGAGGCATAGCCTGATCCCGGGGACCTGGCGATGAGAGCCCACGTGCTGGCGGTCGTCATCCTGGCATTGCCCGCGAGTGGCGCGGCGCAGAGAGCCGGCGGCTACAAGGCCATGGAGCGCGAGGCGCCGCCCGCCTCGCAGCCGGCGCCCTCGTCGCAGCCCGGGGCGCGCCCGGCGCCCGCGCCGGTAGCGGGGCGGTACGAGACCGTCATCGAGGCCTCGCCCATGTGGACCCAGGATCGCAACTTCCTGGGGACGCGTCTCTGGAAGCGGGACCGGGGGACCTACGGCCTGGGCTTCTGGTACCGGCCGGAGTTCTACCGTGACAGGCCCAGCAAGCACCGCTTCCAGCTCGAGCTGGAGATCGGCCTCACGCAGCGCCTGCAGCTCGACATCTATGAGAACGTGACCTTCAACAAGGATGGACCTGACGGCGGCCGCACCTTCAGTCACCAGGGCATCGCCCTCGAGCTGCGCATCGCCATCCCCAAGCGCTACGGCACCATCTGGGGCAACCCGGTCGTGTACCTCGAGTACGTTTCGAACCACGACGCCCCCGACAAGGCCGAGGCCAAGCTGCTCCTCGGCGGCGAGCTGTTCACGCCGCGCCTCCTCGGCGTGATCAACCTGGTGTTCGAGTGCCTGGTGAACAAGCTGCGCGGGGAGCCCTACAAAGGCGAGCCGGAGTTCGGGCTGACGGCGGCCGCCAGCTACGAGGTCATGAGGCAGCACCTACGGCTCGGGGCCGAGGCCCGCCTCATCTTCGAGAGCGGGACCTTCGGCGCGGTGCGGCGGGGCGACGTCGAGACCCTGCTGCTGCTCGGGCCGAACGTCGCGTGGCACGTCGTCGGCCGTCACCTGAAGCTCTACGCGACCATGTTCTTCGGCGTGACCGAGGCGGCCCCGCGCTACGCGCCCTGGGTGATCCTGGCCACGTCCTGGTGACGCGGGCGCGCCGCAACTCAACGTAGCGGCAGCGGCGCCTCTTCGACGACCGTCACCGGATCGCCGGCCGCGTCGAGGCCCCGGAAGACGGCCACCAGGCGCACCGCGCCGCGGGGCGCGTCGATCCGTGCCATGCGCGCCCCGGCGGGCGCGGCGGGGGCCTGGCGCGCGTCGATCACCCGGCGGCGGCCCCGCGAGTCCTCGGCCAGGACCGTGAGCTGGCCCGCGGCGAGCGCCGGGCCCCGGTTGCTGAGCACGGCCGTCAGGCGCCCGCCGTGCCGCGCCTCGGCGGCGGCAGCGGGCGCGAAGCCGAGGCGGCCGCGGAAGAGGTGATCGAGGAGGCCGGCCGCGTAGCTCCCGACCTCGGGGAGGAGCGTGCGCGCGTAGGCCAGGTCGGTGCGGTCGTCGAGCCAGAACGACAGCAGGCCGCGCGAGTCGACGCGGTACGCGACCAGCTGCGGCACCGCCGTCGTGCCGAGGTAGGCGCCGCCCCGGGAGGCAGCGCCGAGGTCGAGGGCCTTGATGCGGGGCTCGGCGAACGGCAGGGTCGCGTTCACCGCCTTCACGATGGCCGCCGGCCGGAGGCCGATGGCCTGGACCGGGCGGGGGAGGGTGCCGGGAGAGAAGAAGCGCCGCTGGGTGCGCTGGGCCAGCCCCTGGCCGTCGGGCGCCACGAAGTAGTCGCGGAGGCGCGCCCGCCGGACCGGCGGACCCGGCTCCGGGATCGCGGCGAAGCCGTAGGTCCTGGCCGTATGGTGCTCGAGCCGCGAGCCACGGTCCACGGCTTCGGTGCCGACGCGGGCCCCGAAGGCGACGCGGTAGTCGTTGCGCACGTGGGCCGGCTCGCCGGCGTCCTCGAGGAGGTGCAGGATGGCGCCGGCGCACAGGAGCGCGTAGGCCAGCGAGGTCGCGCGCTCCGCGGGCAGCTCGGCCACGGCGGCGCGCTCGCGCGCGTCGAGGAAGCGCGCGAGCGAGTAGTCGTTGTCGGCGTCCTCGAGCCACGCCAGGCTGGAGTGCCCGGAGAGATCGAAGTTCGTGCCCACGAAGATGCCGCCGAAGGTCCCCCCCTGCTCGAGGGCGGAGAGCACCCGCGCGCGGAGCGAGAGACCCGGCACGCGGTTGTCGAGGCCGCGGCCGCTGCGCGGCTCGAGGAAGTGATGACGGCCGCGCTCCGCGGGCATCTGCTCGATGACGCTGCCGGCCTCGAGCCACGAGAGGGCCGGGGCCACGAGGCCGACGTCGGGGCGGTAGCCCTGGCCCGGATCCAGCGCCTGGAGGTGGCGGCGCACGGCCCGTGCGTCCACGCCGGGGAGGAACTCGGGGGCGATCCGGAGCGGCTCGAACAGGCCGCGGGGGACGCCGAGCTGGGTAGCCAGCACGCGGTGGAGCGAGGAGGCGAGGGCGGCGCGCGCGGTCAGCCCCGCGTGGGTGGTGGCGGCGTCGTAGGCGTACGCGGGCGGTGCGGAGGCCACCCCGAGGAGCGTGACGACGACGGCCGTGACGGGGCGCGCGGTCATGGGCCCTTCCCCGATGGCAGCTTCAGCGTCTCGGGCGGCTTCAGCCGGAAGCCGGGCTCCGGCAGCCCGGACGGCGCCTCGGGAGCCTCCTCGGGCGTCTCCGCCTCCGGCGGGGGCTGGGGCGCGCCCGGCCTCGGCGCCGGCTTGGGGCCGCGGGGCGCGGGCGGCGCGTCGGCGGCCGGCATCTCGGTGGTGAGGCGCGCGAGCCGCGGGAGCACCCGCCGCGCGAGCTCGAGGAGCACCTCGTGCGTCTTGCACTGCGAGGTCCCGCAGGTCATCTCCACGACGGCCCCGGTCTGCCGATCGAGGAACGCGACGGCGAGGATGTCCCCCTCCTGCGCGCGCAGCGAGCGATCACCGATCTCGTTGCGGCTCTTGGCGGCGGGCATGTCGCCGAGGAGCTTGAGGTAGCGCTCCTCGGCCGCGTCGGCGTCGAGACGCCAGACGCGGAGCGCCACGTCGAACGACTGCGGCTGGCCCACGGCCTGGAAGTGGCGGCTGTCGTAGAAGGCGGTGCGCTCGAGGTCGAGCAGGCGCTGCTCCTGGAACATCCCCTTGAAGGCGGTGCTGGCGCGGACCTCGTCAGCGGTCAGGAG
>JACRCY010000478.1 GCA_016218785.1 Deltaproteobacteria bacterium | reverse complement strand
CGCGTCGAGCAGGGGGCTCCTCCGCCCTGCGCTCTCGGGGGCGCCGGTGCGCACGCGCCCCGGCGGGCCGAGCCCGTGCGTGACGCGCAGGGGGGCCTCGGGCAACGCTGCCGAGGGGGAGGGTGAGCTGGTCGCAGGGGTGCTCAGCGGGAGCGAGAGCGAGCCGTCGGCGGGGGCATTGGGATCCTGCAAGGGGAAGAGCAGGCCGATTGACGCTTGGCGCCTGAGCTCGTCAGGACGGAACAGGCGCACGACCCCGTACTCGCCGTCGTAGCCGGCCTCGGCGACGACCTGGCCGCGGCGCAGGCGTTGCATGGCCTCGACGAGGAGGCTGGAGCCCTCCCGCTTGAGCATCGCCAGCGGCAGGTCGGAGAGGATTCCCAGCTCGGGGCCGAAGCGCTCGACCAGCCGGGCGACCTCCGTGGCGACCGACTGGCTCTTCGCCCCCACGCCCCGGATCTCGCCGACGATCTCGGCCAGGGGCACGAGGCTGCGGAAGCCGGCCGCCTGCCCGGGGCGGGTCCCCGCGGGGCGGTCGGCCAGGGCCTCCACGCGGTGCATGACCCCCACGGTCACCGGCTTGCCGCAGGCGGGGCAGGCGCCGTTCGCGCGCCGCGTCTCGGCCGGCGCGAGGCGGACGCCGCAGGCGCGGTGGCCGTCGAGGTGGTACTTCCCCTCCTCGGGGAAGAACTCCACGGTGCCGCCGTGGCCCGCGCCCGTCTCGAGGGCGCGCCGCAGCGCGAAGTAGTCGAGGTCGGAGTCGAAGACGCAGGCCTCGCGGCCCAGCATCGGCGGCGAGTGGGCGTCGGAGTTGCTCACCAGCCGGTAGCGGTCGAGCGCCGACACCCGCCAGTTCATCGGCGGATCCGAGGAGAGCCCGGTCTCGGCCGCGAAGATGTGGCGTTCGAGGTCGCCGTAGCACTCGGCGATCGAGTCGAACCCCGACTTGGAGCCGAGCACCGCGAACCACGGGGTCCAGATGTGCGCCGGCACCAGGTAGGCGCCGTCCCCCGCCTCCAGGGTGATCTCGAGGAGATCGCGCGAGTCGAGGCCCAGGATGGGGCGACCGTCGGAGGCGACGTTGCCGATGGCGGCGAGCCGGCGGCCGAAGCGCGTGGCGCTGGCCAGGTCGGGGAAGTAGACGAGGTGGTGGATCTTCCGCGTGCGCTCGGCCTTCTTGTAGATGGTCGAGATCTCGCCCGAGAGGACGTAGCGCACGGTGCCGCGGCACGACGGCGGCGCCTCCCGCTCGACCGGGCGCTCGAGGTCGTCGCGCAGGCGGAAGAGGCCGGGCTCCGCCGGCACGAGCTTCTCGCCGATCTCGGCCAGCCACGCCGGATGCGAGACATCGCCGGTAGCGACGACGGTGATCCCCTTGCGCCGCGCCCAGAGGCCGAAGTGCTCCAGGTCGCACTCGCCGCTGGTCGCGCGCGAGTACCGCGAGTGGACGTGCAGGTCGGCGTAGAAGCGCATGGTGGTCGACCCGTGGCGCGGGCGCGGCCCCATGGTGCCAGCAACGCCGCGCCGCGGCTATACTGAAGCGCATGGTGACGCGGACGCGCTGGCTGCCGGTGCTCGGGCTACGAGGCCCGCGTCGAGAAGTGGCTGCGGCGGCTGGCCGCCGCGACGGGGCGCTGACCGGCAGGCGAGCCCGTCGCTTGACCCACTGGTCTGGGGCCTAACCGATGATGCCGCAGATGTTGGCGACGCCGCCGCCGCCGCAGGTCTCGGGCAGGATGCAGGGGCCGCAGTCGACGCTGCCGCCGCAGCCGTCGCCGATGAGGCCGCACTCGGCGCCGGCGGTCTCGCAGGTCAGCGGGATGCAGCTGGAGTGGCCGCAGACGCCCGGGACCCCGCCGCCGCCGCAGGTGTCGGGCGGGACGCAGGGGCCGCAGTCGATGATGTTGCCGCAGCCGTCCCCCGCCGGGCCGCACTGGAGACCCAGCTGGGCGCAGGTCCGGGGCAGGCACCCGGGCACGCAGCACACGTTGGGCACCCCGCAGCCGCCGCAGGTCTCGGGCAGGACGCAGGGGCCGCAGTCGATGGCGTTGCCGCAGCCGTCGCCGATGAAGCCGCAGTTGGCGCCCAGCTGCGCGCAGGTCTTCGGCGTGCACGTCGGGGGCGGCGGCACGTCCGGCGTGATGCAGGCCGCCAGGTCGAAGAGCATGAACTCGAGGACCTTCTCCTGGGCCGTCAGGTCGGCCGTCTGGTTGCAGTTCGCGGGATCGAACAGGTAGTCCCCGTTGAGGCTGCCGGCGTTCTGCACGTGGAAGTCGCTGAAGAGCACGCGCCCGCACTGCTGGTCGGCGGGCGTGCCCACGGGCGTGTTGAACGTGGCGTGCTCGACGAAGCTGGTGGCGCCAGCGTAGATCCACCGCTGCGCCGTCGGCGCCGGGTACACGGAGTCGAGGTCGTGGCGCCAGTCGTTGATGGTGATCTGGTTGGGGCCTACCAGTGCGCCGACCACCCCGAGCCACTGGGAGAAGGCCTGCCCCTTGGGGAACGAGGTGTCGATGGTGCCGGTGGTGCTGGAGCCGCTCCCGCTGCCGTAGTTCCAGGCGCCCACCGTGTGACCGACGGTGGTGCAGCCGTCGCCGCAGCCCCACGGGTCGTTGTCGTAGAGCCAGGTGTAGCTGTAGTGGGTGGTGAAGACGCGGCCCCCCTTGTCGGCGTACGCCCTGACCCGCCCCTTCTCGCCGGCCCCCTTGTCGTAGTGGCCGCCCTCGCAGGCGAAGATCACCATGTCGTACTGGTCGAGGTGGGCCTGGGTGTCCCACAGGGTGTTCGCGTCGGGGAGGTTCGGGCCGCTGCTGGTCATCCGGCTCACGCCGTTCTCGTGGTACATGCGGATGCGGCCGTTGCCGCTCGGCAGCGTGAACTCGGCGGCGTCGATGCCGATCTTGCGCAGCACGCACTCGAGCTGATCGACGTTGCCGGTCACCATGGCGGTGAGCGGGATGTCGCCCTCGCTCTTGTTCCGCGGCAGCCGGGTCAGGGTGGCGGCGAGCGCCGTGTCCACGCACTGGGAGACGCTGGGGATGGTGATTTGCCGCCGCCAGCGCCCGAGCTGGATGACGAGCGGGATGTTCGTGCCCACCGGCATGTCGTCGAGCTTGAACTGCCCCCGGTAGTCGGTCGTGGTGGAGACCAGCGGCGACCCCGACACCTGGTCCTCGCACCGGAGACAGGAGACGCCCGGCGTGAACGGCTGCACGGCCGCGTTGGGCACGTAGACGAGCGCGCCGTAGAGGGGCTCCTTGCCGTTGGGGGCGTAGACGGTGCCCGAGACGCTGGTGGTGCCGGTGGGGCAGTCCACCTGCTGCAGGCAGAGGTTCACGCACGGGACGCCGCCGTCGGGCGGCGTGCCGCCCCCGCAGACGCCGGGGACGCCGCCCCCGCCGCAGATGTCCGGCGCCGTGCATGTGCCACAGCCGCCGGTGATGAGGTTGCCGCAGCCGTCGCCGGCCGCGCCGCAGTTGAAGCCGAGATCGGCGCAGGTCTTCGGCTGGCACCCCGGTGGGTTCTGGCCGCATGCGAAGTAGGTGCCACCGCCCCCACACGTCTCGGGCGGCGTGCAGTCGCCGCACTGGAGCAGGCTGCCACAGCCGTCGCCGAGCGGGCCGCAGTTGGCGCCGAGGCCGGCGCACGTCTTGGGCACGCACCCGGCGGTCCCGCCGCACACGCTCGGGGTGCCGCCCCCGCCGCAGGACGCCGGGGGAGTGCAGCCGCCGCACTCGAGGGTGCCGCCGCACCCGTCGCCGATGGGCCCGCAGCTGGCGCCCGCCGACTCGCAGGTCCGCAGGCCGCAGCCGGCGTCGTGCTGCGCGACCGTCCCGTCGGGGTTTCCGCCGCCACCGTCGTCGGCCGCCGCGTCGATGTTGCCGCCGCCGTCGCCCCACCCGTTGACGGGGGTGATGTTCCCCCCGCACCCCGCTACCCCCGCGACCAGGAGCACTGCGAGCCAGGACTTCGACATGTCGTCCCTCCAGCGGTCGGCACTATCCCACGATGATGGTACCCCCTTGCGGCGAGGGCATCAACTGCCGGGGAAGGGGGGGGCCTACTGGATCTCGACGGTGAACGTGCCGCTGGCGGTGCAGGTGCTGCCCGGGCCCTTGCCGGTGAAGGTGCCCTCCACGCGCCGACCGAAGCTCTCGTAGGCGCCGCGGAACGCGAAGCCCACGTTCCCGACGTCGGGGATCACCTCCTCGGTGTCGAAGCTGACGCACTCGCCGCGCACCGTGCCCTGGAAGTCGAAATCGGGGATCGAGGATTGCAGCCGCAGCGTGGCCGGCTGGTAGATGACGGGGGGCGCCGCGTCCACCTGCGCGGCGTCTACCGGAGCGTCGGCCGGCGCGTCCACGGTGCTCCCGTCGGACGGCACCGCGCCGTCGCCGCCGTCGCCGCCGTCGTCACCGCCGTCCAGCAGGCCGCCGTCGCCGGTGCTACCGTCGTCACCGCCACCATCGCTGCCGTCTGGCGTCGCGCCCCCATCGCCGCCGTCGGCGCCCGCCTCGGCCCCACCCGCGTCGCCGCCGTCGGTTCCCGTCTCTGACGGGCCGTCGGTGCGCGCGTCGGCCTGCGGCGCGGCGTCGTCCTGCACGCCGCCGTCGTACTGGTTGGGATCGACCTCCACGACCTCGAACGTCGCCGGACCCAGCTCGAAGTCGTGGTTGAGGTCGGGGTCGCTGCAGCTGGTGCGCTTCCCCTTGCCGGTGAGGATCCAGGTGCCGCCCACGTGGACCGGGCGCCCCTCGGACTCGCACATCACGCCGGCATCCGCCTGCTCGCCCGCGCCACACCCCCCGAGACCGACGGCGCCGAGCACGACGCCGAGGCCGAAGAGCGCGGTGACCGCTCGCCTGAGCCACGTCTGTCGCCTGTGCGTCATGTCTTCCTCCCGCCTAGAAGATCACGCTCGCGGCCAGGACGACCGACGTGGGGTTCTTGAATCCGTTCACGGTGACGAAGGCGACGTTGTAGTCGGCGATGAAGCAGATCTTGGTCTTCGTGTGGCCGTGGGACGAGGCCTTGAGCATCAGCCCCAACCGGGCGTAGAGGCCCACGCCCCAGGCGGCGTCGTCGTAGGTCAGCTCCGAAGTGGCCGGCAGCACCGCGCCCACGGTGAGCTTCTCGACCTTCCGCTCGGAGAAGTAGCGGGCGCCCACGCCGCCGCCCAGGTATGGCACCACGTCGCCCCGGGTCACGAGGAAGAAGGCGCCGACGTCCAGGGGGACCTCGGTGTACTTCGCCGAGTTGTTGGGCACGGCGTCGAAGCGGACCCCGACCCGGGGCTCCACGCCGAGGTGCCCCTTCTCCCACCAGAACCCCACGTCGAGGGCCACGCCGCCGCCCGGGTTGCCCGCGTACCCCTTGCCCAGCGGGATGATGCCGCCGAGGCGCCCCATGAACCCGATCGTCGAGTCCAGGTGCCCGGGGGGCGGAGGCGGCGGCGCCGGTGGGTAGGGGCCTCCGGCCGGCGGCGGGTAGGGGCTTCCCCCCGGCGGGTG
>JACRCY010000467.1 GCA_016218785.1 Deltaproteobacteria bacterium | reverse complement strand
GATCGCCCCAGGGGCAGCATCGTCGTGCATCGCAACTCCTCGATACAACCCAATTAGGTCATCGCCCCGGGGCCCGCAACCACCGGCCACTACAGGTGCTTTTTGCTCAGAGCGTCCGTAACTTGGTAAACTCGGGCTAGAACCGCCAGCGGGCCCCCAGCCGGGGCCCGCTCCCTGTCGCCCGTCGCCGGCCCTCGTTCCTCGACCTTCCCTCCCCCTCCACGCACCTGCTCCTCCCCCTCCCGTGGTGCGCCCCTTGGCGGCATGCTTCCGCCCGGAGGTGAGCCCATGCCGCGGTCACGCCCGCGCCACCGTCCCGACGCGCGGCCTGCATGACGGCAGGCAAGGGCCTCGGAGCGCCTGCCGACCAGCGGCAGGGCGACGTCGCCACCCACGGTGCGCTCCCGGGAAACACACGCCAGGTGCAGGAATCGCCGCGTTCTGGTAGAAGAGGGCCGGCGGCGTCCCGGCGCCGCGCGCGAGGAGGCCCCCGTGAACGAGATCCGGATCAAGAACTTCAAGGAGATCCCCTACGAGGAGCTGGAGGACCTGAACCTCGACGCGAAGCGCAGGGTCGTCGACGGTGAGGACGAGGGCTCGCTGCAGGAGCGCTACCTCAAGTACCTGGCCGACGAGCACCACCTCAAGGCGGTGACGGTGTGCTTCTCCGACCTCGAGGGGCGCTTCCACATGCTCGACTACGACAAGAAGTTCCTCATCCGGTCGCCCGACAACCTCACGTTCGACGGCTCCTCGATCCGCGGCTTCTCGGCGCAGCACCAGTCGGACCTGCGCCTCGCCGTGGACTGGGGCAGCTTCCGCTGGCTGCCGAGCGACGTGTTCGGGCCCGGCAAGGTCATGGTCTTCGGCCTGATCCGCGACCGCGACGGCTCCGACTACGGTGCCGACCTGCGCTCGGTGCTCAAGCGCTACGACGCGTCGCTGCGCGCGCAGCAGCACGCGACCTCGGTGGCGCCCGAGATCGAGGGGTTCCTCTTCGAGGGCACCAACGCCGAGCAGTCGTTCAACTCGGACGCCGGCTTCAAGTTCGTGTCGGAGGGGGGCTACTTCCACTCGCTGCCGACGGCGCCGCTCAAGGTCTTCATCGACCGCTTCGCCGAGGCGCAGCGCGCCCTGGGCTTCGAGAACGAGAAGGACCACCCCGAGGTGGCGCCCTCGCAGTTCGAGCTGAACTACCGCTACACCGACGCGCTGGTCGCCGCCGACCAGATCCAGCTCTACAAGCTGCTGGCGCGGCAGGTCGCGGCGGCCATGGGGCACACGGCCAGCTTCCTGCCCAAGCCGCGCATCAGCATCAACGGCAGCGGCATGCACCTGAACCTGTCGCTCGCCAAGGCGGGGCGCAACCTCTTCCACGACGCCGCCGGCCCGGGCGGCATCTCGGAGTTCGGCTGGAGCTTCGTGGACCGCATCCTGCACAGCGCCGAGCCGCTGTGCCTCGTCCTCAACTCGTCGGTGAACGCCTACCGGCGGCTCGACCCGCACTACGAGGCGCCCAACCAGATCCGCGCCTCGGCCGTGGACCGGGCGGCCATGATCCGGATCCCCATCGGCAACCAGCACTCGGCGCGGGTCGAGGTGCGCTCGGTCGGCCCGGACGCCAACCCCTACCTCGCCATCCTCGGGCTGCTACGCACCGGGATCGAGGGGCCGTACGACGCGGCCACGGCCGCCAGCCGTCGCGACGCGCGGAGCCGCGTGCTGCCCGGCAACATCCAGGAGGCGCTGACGCGCTTCGAGTCCGACGAGTGGATCGGCCAGCTGATGGGCGTGGACAACCAGCGCCGCTACGCGGATCTGAAGCACCAGGCCGCGAACCGCTGCCCGAAGGAGCTCGGGGCCCGCATCAAGGGGGGCGAGATCCTGTTCCACCACGAGGTGACGAACCAGCACCTCTGGGCGCAGTTCTAGCCCCCGTCCCGCGGTAGGGTACGGCCCTCATGACCGCTGGAGCCCCACCCGTGAGCCGTGTTCCGGAGCTCGACCCCCTCCCGCTGCTCGTCGCCGAGCTCAAGCTGCCGGAGCGAGGGGTGGCCGCGGTGCTCGGCCTCCTCGGCGAGGGCGCCACGGTCCCGTTCATCGCGCGCTACCGCGAGGAGGCCACGGGCGGCCTCGACGAGGTGCAGATCCGGGCCATCGACGAGCGCCACGCCTACCTCGAAGAGCTGGAGGAGCGGCGGGCGACGATCCTCGCGTCGATCGACGAGCAGGGAAAGCTGACCGAGGAGCTGCGCGCGCGCCTGCTCGCGTGCGCGACCAAGGCGGAGCTGGAGGACCTCTACCTCCCCTTCAAGCCCAAGCGCCGCACGCGGGCCACCATCGCCCGCGAGCGGGGGCTCCAGCCGCTCGCCGACCGCATCCTGGCCCAGCCGCCCGACGGCGACCCGCGCGCCGAGGCCGCCGCTACTCCAGGATCACCGGCGCCGTCGTGGTGATCCCGGCGCCCATGAACCGGTAGTCGGGGTAGTTCTGCACCAGGCAGGCGCTGCCGTCGCTGTTCGAGATCTCGACGAGGTTGCCGCCGTTCGAGAACCCGTAGACCTTGTTCTGCCAGGCGGTGATCCCGTACATGCTGCCGTAGCCGTCCGGGTTGCCCGTGTCGGTGCAGGTCGCGCTCTTCACGACCTGACCCTTGATCGACTTGATCACCGATCCCGGGTAGCCCGGCGCCAGCCTGGTCAGGTCGATCTCCACGAGCGTGTCGATCTTGTTGCAGTCGGTCTTGTCGGGCGGGCTCGGGCAGTCGCACAGCGTGGCGAAGCCGACCCAGCTGCCGCCGTTCTCCAGGAAGACGATGTCGCCGCTGAGCTCCCAGTCCATGCCGACGTTGGCGGTGTCGTAGTCGTGGCCGTGGCCGTCGCTCTGCGGCACCTGGCCGAAGGTCCCCACCTGCTCGGTGTGCCCCTGGTCGTCGATGTAGTACAGCTCGCCGGCGCTGTTGGCGGCCACCAGGGTCTCCGTGGCGGCCAGCACGTTCGCGGGCGCGAACGTGAGCCCGTAGAAGCGGGCCTCGGTCGGCAGGGAGTAGCGCGCGACGCAGTGGACCGTGCCGCCGTCTACGGCGAGCGGGTAGAAGGACGTGGCGCTCACGGCGTAGAGGTTGCCGTCCCGGTCCACGGCCACGTCGGTCATGGAGGTGTCCTGGCCGGTGCCCCCGATGCAGTCGAAGTCTCCCACCTCGAACAGCGTGAGCGGGGAGACGCTCGGATCGCCCCGGTAGAGCGTGGTGGTCGTGTGCGCGTAGGCGATCTTCGGCGTGGTCGGCGGCGCGTCCCACGGCGCGGCGTCCAGCTGCGACGCGTCCTCGCGCAGGTGCGGGTCGAGGACGTCTTGCTGCTGCGGCCCGGCGTCCTCCTGCCCGCCGCTCGTGGTGGGGCCACAGCCCGCCGCGACCAGGAGCACGAGCGCGGCGGTGAAGATGTCTGGGATGCGCTGATTCTGCTTCGTCATGGGTCCTCCGAACAGCTTCCTCCCCCGACCCCCAAAGAAGGTCACGCTATCGCCTTCGCCACGGTCACGCAATCCACCAGGCCGTGCACCGAGTACATCGCGGGCACCGCCCTGGCCTCGCCGTGGGTCCGCAGGAGATCGAGCACCAGCTCCAGCCCGTACTGGTAGCTCGGCAGGTACATCCGGCCCAGCAGCGGGTGTCCGCCCCAGGCCCGGGCGAGCTTGTCGGCGCGCTCGGCCGACACGAGGCACTCCTCGCGGATGCGCGCGGCGGTCTCCTCGCCGGAGCGCCCCTCGGCCCAGATCAGGTAGCTGGCGTTGTTCTTGGCCTTGTCCTGCAGCTCCGCGAGCTTGACGCCCAGCTTGAGCTCGTCGCCCGGGAGATCGTCGAGCGCGCGCACGCCGTAGGCCATGTAGACGGCCGCGTTGGCGATCCCCTCGAAGAGCGTGGCGCCACGCGAGTTCATGGTGAGGATGGTGGCCTCGAAGCCGAGCCGGCCCCGGTGGTACAGGCTCTGGATGATGGCCTCGGCAAGGGCGCGCTCGTACGCGGTCAGCTCGGCGGGCATGCGTGGCTCCACGGTCTCGATGGACGGCAAGCTATAGCCCTCGGAGGCCGCCGCTGCAAGGTCAGTCGTGCGCGATCGGACGGCCCCCCGCACCGCGGGTCGGGCCAGGCCAGGTCTCGGGCGATTCTCGGGGGGGCGGGGCTACTCGCCGGCGTTGGTGAGCTTCTCGGCCATCACCAGCCGTTCCTTGACGCGGGAGGTCTCCTCGAGGTCGGTCTGCAGGCGCGTGATCTCGCCCGAGCGCGTCTGGATCTCGCGCTGGAAGTTCTCGATCTGCTCCTGCAGCTCCCGGATGCGCTTCTCGATCATGTCCTCCTTGTGCGTCGCGTCCACGATGATGGCCGCGACGTCGATCTTGGCGGACTCGAGCGTGCGCTTGATGACCTGGACCACGATGTCGGTGGTCTGCAGGTCCTGCGGGAGGCTGCGCATCAGGTTGATCGCGTCGGCGATGCCGTAGGCGGGCCGCGGCGCGTTCGTCGGCATGGCCTGCACCGGCGACTCCTCGATGTGGACGTCGTCGTGCGCCGCCACGTCGCGAGCTGCGGTCGTCTTCTGCTTCGGCTTGTCGCTCCAGAGCCCCATTGTGGCCCCCTTCTCCGGTCCGCCCGTGGCGGAGCAAGAGTTGCGGCTTCCCGCAAAAGCGCGGTCCGGCAACGAGACTACCCCCAAGCCGGCGTCAGGATCAAGCGGTTCCCGTAGGCGCCAGGAGACCGCGGGCCGGCCCGGCGCAGCCAACCCCACCCCACGCGTGCCGAGTCGTGGTATTCAATCGCCAACTCCTGAGGAGGAGAACGACCATGGCCAAGGGCAAGAAAGTGGCGAGCGAGCCGCTGTACGTGGCGAGCAAGGTCAAGGCGGCGATCAAGGCGTACGGCTGCAACACCTCGGGCGATGCGCTGGACGGCCTGCAGGGCTGGATGACCTGGCACATCCAGCAGGCCGCCGCTCGGGCCAAGGCGAACGGCCGCAAGACCGTCCGCGCGCACGATTTCATCCTGCCGATGTAGGCCGTTCGTACGTTGTACGCCCGCTGAGCGCGTGCCGACCGGCCGCGCTCAGCGGGTGACCGCCACGGCGCGTGACGCGGGCGGACCCACGCATGCCGTTCCCGGCTCTCAGAATCACGCTGGTGTTCGTCGGGGCGGCGAACGCGTACATCCTGGCGCTCATGATCACGGCGGCGATCCGCAGGGGCGCCTTCCTGGGCGGCTCGGGGTTCTCGTCGCGCAAGTACTACCTGCTCATGGGCTGGGCGCCGCTGGCGTTCGGCGCGCTGGCGTTGATGGTCAATCCCCGCTACCTGTTGCTCTTTGTGGTCGCGGGGGTCGCGGGCGTGCTCGGCGAGCTGCTCGTGTCGCTGCTCTGGCGCGGCTTCTTCCACCAGCCCATCTGGACCTACAGCCACAGGTCGGTCCTGCGCGGCTACACCAGTACGATCAACTTCCTTCCCTGGGCGGTGGGCGCGTTTCTCTTCCACGTCCTGGGACGCCTCGTGACCGGGGGCTCCCCCGCCGCCACCCCCACGCTCCTGCCGGTCGCCGTGAGCAGCGCGGCCTTCGTGATCGGGTGCGCGGTGGCGTGGCCGGGCCGCGTCACCACGAGCGCGCGGGAAGGTCGGTTCACGCCCAGGGCGTTCGCGGTCTTCTGCCTACCGATCGCCTTCACCGCGCTGGCCCTGTCGCTGTTCTGCGGCCCCCGCTATCTGCTCTTGATGCTGGTGTTCGCGCCGGTGGGGTTCTTCACGGAGTACGTCTACGGTCGCAGCATGAGTCTCTTCTTCGATCCCGCGTTGTGGGCCTACAACCACTGGCGCATCGACGGCGGACACACGAGCTTCGTGACCTTGCCGCTGTGGTCGCTCGGAGGCCTGTATCTCTGGTTCATCTCGAACTGGATCGGGCTTTGATCGGGCGAACGACGCCGCAATCGCAGCCGCAGCCGCAGCCGCTGCCGTAGCCGTAGCCGGAGCCGGAGCCGCAGCCGGAGCCGCAGCCGCAGCCGGAGCCGCCGCCCTCACGCCCCGCGCGACAGCCGCGACAGCATGCGCGTGAGCCGGTCGAGCAGCGCCCGCGCTGGCGCCGCCTGCTCGGCCGTGAGCGCGCCGAAGAGCACCGCGATGTCGAGCGCCGCCGCCGCCTCGCACGCCTCGCCGCGTGCAATGGCGAAGACCCGCGCGCGGTCGCGCGCCGCCTGCCGCCCCGCGGCCTCGGCCACGTTGAGCATGGCGCTGACCGCCGCCCGCTCGAGCTGGGGCCCCGCCTCGCCGGGCAGCCCCCGCAGCCGCCCGCGCTGCTGCGCCACGAAGGCGACGAACTCGCGAGCGACGAGAAACGCATCGAGCCGCTCGTGCGGCGGACGCTCCGGCGGCGGCTGCGGCGAGGGCTGCGGCGACGGCGGCGACAACGGCTGCGGCAACGACTGCGACGACATGGCGCACCTCCGGGCCGCCGACGCGGCGGCGTTTGCCGACCCGAACGCGCAGGAAGCGTGACAGCGCGTCGCCGGCCCGCACGGAGACACCCCGCCGGCCCAGCGCGCTGGCGCGCTTCGTGCGCAATTTGAGGCAGACGCCGACGCCGAGGCGGGCCGGAGGGGGCAGCGACGGGGCGGGAGGGCGGGCGGGCGGTGCAAGAGCCTTCTGCTGACGACTTCTGCTGACGACAGCCTTCTGCCGACTCGTGTGGCTTGACAAGCCACCGAGGGGGCCGCAGCATCCGAGGCGCACCCCCGTGGGGAGGAGCGACGCATGCCCGCGAAGCGGACTCAGAAGCCTCGCACCCCGAACGCCGCGGCCAGCTACCAGCACCCCGAAGCCAGCAGCCCGATGCGCCCCGACATCGGCACGCAGGCGCAGTTCCGCAAGAAGAAGCCGCCGGCGACGTACCGCTACGACTCGTCGCTGTCACCCGCCCTGGAGTGGGACGGACAGAACCCCGCGCGCGAGCAGGGCGAGGCCCTCATCCGCGAGGTCCTCGAAGCGAAATCCCTCGAGCAGGCCAAGGCGGCCGCCGCGAAGCTCGCCGCGCTCGGTGCGCCGTTCCTCAACTGGGCAGGCAAGGCCGAACGGCTCTCGTTCGACGTGCCGACGCTGCCGCTGTTCGTTCACGAGCGCCTCTCCACGAAGGGCATTCTGGAGACGCTCAAGGGCCACCGGCGCGACCGCCAGACCTCGATGTTCGAGCTGTTCGGCGACCCGCAGCACTCCATCGCCGATCAGACGCTGCGCGCCTACGAGCATCCGGACCAGTGGGTCAACCGCCTGGTCCTCGGCGACTCCCTCGTGGTGATGAACTCCCTCCTCCACTACGAGGGGCTGGGCGGCCAGGTCCAGATGATCTACATGGACCCGCCCTACGGCGTGAAGTTCGGCTC
>JACRCY010000473.1 GCA_016218785.1 Deltaproteobacteria bacterium | reverse complement strand
CTGGGTGTAGGGCCCGGCGCCGACGGCCCCGCCCGTGAACGGGGCCAGGGCCGCCGCCATGTCGGCCATCGACTCGAAGCGTCGCCTGGGGTCCTTGTCCAGGGACCGCAGCAGGAACGCCTCGATCTCCGGCGCGATGCCGGGGCCCACGACCGACGGCCGCGGCGGCGGCTCCATCAGGTGCTGCGTGAGCAGCGCGATGTAGGTCGGGCCGGTGAAGGGGGGGCGGCCGCAGAACATCTCGTACGCCATCACCCCCACGGCGTAGACGTCGGCGCGGTGGTCGATGTTGGGATCGCCGCGCGCCTGCTCCGGCGCCATGTAGAGCGGCGTGCCCATGACCGCTCCGGTCTGCGTCAGGCGCACGTTCTCGTGGGCCTGCTTCACCTTGGAGATGCCGAAGTCCATGATCTTGACGAAGTCCGCGTTGTCCGCGTGCGCCGTCAGGAACACGTTCTCCGGCTTCATGTCGCGGTGGATGATGCCCTTGTCGTGCGCCGCCTGCAGCGCGCGGCAGATCTGCCTGAGGATCGTGGCCGCGCGCGTCGGCGGCAGCGCGCCGCCGTCGCGCAGCGCGTGGGCCAGGTCGTGCCCCTTCAGCAGCTCCATCACGATGTACCAGCGGCCGTCCTTCTCCTCGCCGATGTCGACGATGTCGATGATGTTCTCGTGGCCGATGGTGGAGGCGGTGCGGGCCTCCTGCTGGAAGCGGAGCAGCACGTCGCGCTGCTTGGTGAAGACGTCGAGCAGCACCTTGATGGCGACGTGCTTGCCGAGCAGGGTGTGCTCGGCCTCGTAGACCGCGCCCATGCCGCCTTCGCCCAGCTTGCGCTCGAGGCGGTAACGTCCGCCGAGGGTGCGGCCGAGGAGCGGATCCGGGGCCTCCTCGGCGTCGCTCCCCCCGATGGTGGCGGTGCCGTCGACCGGGCAGAACTTCGAGTCGTCGGCGAACTCCGTGTTGCAGCGCGGACAGGAACGCACGAGATAGCCCTCCGGCGCGGCCGTTCCCAGCCCGCCAGCTCCTCCTTACTATACGTGTGGCGGCGCGAAGGCGCGCTGGCGGTGCCGCCGCCGACACCGCACCGCATCATTATGTCGTGATCGTGCAGCGTTGACAACGCGCTGTTGCGACGGCGGCTCACGCCCGTTTGACGACCAGCGCCCCGGGCGCCTGCATCACCGGCATCACCTCGAGCGTGTTGATGTTGACGTGGGGCGGGCGGGAGACGCAGAAGAGCACCAGCTCGGCGATGTCGTCCGCGCCGAGGGCCTTCACCCCCTCGTAGACCCTGCGCGCGCGCTCGGCGTCGCCGTGGAAGCGGACCAGGGAGAAGTCGGTCGCGCACAGCCCGGGCTCGATGTCGGTGACCCGCACCCGGCTGCCGACGAGATCAGCGCGCAGGCAGAGCGAGAGCTGCCGCACGAACGCCTTGGCGCCGCAGTAGACGTTGCCGCCCCGGTAGGGGTACGACCCCGCCGCCGAGCCCATGTTCACCACGTGCCCCCGGTCGCGCGCGACCATCCCCGGGAGCAGGGCCCGGGTCAGGTAGAGCAGCCCCTTCACGTTGGTGTCGATCATCTCCTCCCAGTCCTCGACCGACCCCTCGTGCAGCGGCTCCAGTCCGAGCGCGCCGCCGGCGTTGTTGACCAGCACGGTCACGGCCGCGAAGTCCGCGGGCAGCCCCGCCACGGCGCGGTCCACCGCGCCGCGGTCGCGCGCGTCGAGCGTGACCACGTGGGCCGGCACCCGGACCTCGCGCGCGAGCGCCTCGAGGCGTTCGGTGCGGCGGGCCGCCAGCACCAGCCGGGCGCCCGCCGCCCCGAACGCGCGCGCGCAGGCGGCGCCGATGCCCGCGGAGGCTCCGGTGATGAAGACGATCTCGTCACGCAGGTCAGGCATGTCGCTCAGGCCTCCCGGGTCGCCCGTCGTGCTTGCTTCCCGCTCATCGCGCGCAGGTGGACCCTAGCGCACCCGCGGACACGCGCCATGCCCGAAGAGAAACGGACGCAGTTCGCGATGGCAGCGCTCGGGTTCGCCGATCTGTTCAAGGTCCAGATCGGCTCGTACAAGCTGCCGGGGCCCGTGCCGTACACCGTCGAGCTCGCCGCACCCGAGGGGCCGTCGACGGGGGGCGGCAAGCAGGGAGTGCTCCACATCAAGCTCACTCCCGAGGTGGGCGGCCCGGTGACCGTCGCGGGCTGGGCCAACCCCTTCGAGCGGACCGCCGAGCTGCGCCCCTTCGATCACCTCGCCCAGGCGCACGCCATGCGCTTCCACGGGCAGCAGATCCCGCTCGACCGCCCGCAGTACGACGCGCTGTTCGCGCGCATGCACCAGTTCCTCGCCGAGCAGGGGCTCCAGGTCAGCGTCGTGGCGGGCCCGCCCAGGCCCTCCGGGGCCATGCCGGCGCAGGCGGCGCCCTCGTCGTCGTCCATCGGGCTCATCATCGCCATCCTGGCCATCGTGGCCGTGATCCTCGGCATCGGCGTGTTCCTGTTCCTGAGATCCCGAGGAGGCTGACCGGGCGTGAGCCCGAGGGGTCCCGGGCGCCGCCGCCGGCCGGCGAGCCGCGGGCCGCGCGCCGCCGCCGGCGGTGCCTCAGCGCTGCCGCTCGCGGACCTGGCCGGTCATCGGCACGAACCGCACCGGGAAGAGCTCGTCGCGCTCGAGCTTCCCCTTCACCTTGCGGTAGACGTAGAGGGTCTGCTGGCTCCCCTCGTCGACCGGCGCCACCAGCCGCCCCCTCTCGGCCAGCTGATCCACGAGCGGCTGCGGGATGCGCGGGGTGGCGGCCGTGATCATGATGCCGTCGAAGGGCGCGGCCTCGGGCCAGCCGCGGTAGCCGTCGCCGGCGCGCACGTGGACGTTGCCGATGCCAAGCGCCCGGAAGGCGCGGGCCGCGCGCTCGGCCAGCTCCGGCACGATCTCGATGGTGTAGACCGCGCGGCACAGGCGGGCGAGCACGGCCGCCTGGTACCCGGAGCCGGTGCCGATCTCGAGGACCCGCCCCCCGGCGCGCGGCTCCAGGGCCTCGGTCATGGCCGCCACCACGTAGGGCTGCGAGATGGTCTGCCCGAGGCCGATGCCCAAGGGGTGGTCCTCGTAGGCGTCCCCCTCGTCGCCGGGGTTGACGAAGCGGTGCCGCGGCACGTCGCGCATGGCCTGCAGCACCGCCGGCGCGCGCACGCCGCGCTCGGCGATCTGCCGCGTGACCATCTCGTGCCGCAGGCGCGTGAAGCTCGCCTCGCCGGCGTCGACGGCCGCCGGCCGGCCGCCGCTGGCGCTGCACGCGGCCACCACCCCCAGCGCGATGCCGATGACGGCCCGGGCGACCCGCGGCCACATGCCGTGATCGTATCGCAGACGGGCCCGGGCGGCCATACCGGCCCGCGGCGCGCGTCCGGCCGGGTGACCCTTGCAGCGGGCGCGCCGGCCGGCCATAGTGCCGCTGATGCCCTCCGCGTGTCCCCGCCGCCGTCGCCCCGTCCCCCGCGCCCTGGCCGCCGCACCGGCGCTCGGGCTGCTCGTGGCCGTCGCGACCGCCTGCTCCGCTCCCGCGCCCAGCGTGCGCCAGGTGATCGCCGCCTCCATCTCGGCCCGCAACGTCAAGGTGACCTGGGAGCCGCTGCCGGGGCAGGAGGTGGTGATCGAGCGTGCGCCGAAGGGGGGCGAGTTCGCCCGGGTGGCCCGCAAGGACGGCAGCCGCGCGCGCTTCCTCGACCTCGGCCTCCAGCCCGCGACCGAGTACCGCTACCGCCTCAAGGCCTGCACCGGCGACGTCTGCGGCGCCCCCGCCGAGCCCCCGCCGGTCACCACGCTGGTGTCCTACCTGACGCCCATCACCGTCACGGTGCCGGGCACCAGCGCCGACGACGTCGTCATCTTCGGCGCCTACCCGGCCTCCGTCGACCCGAGCACGCCGGGGCAGCTCGTCGTCGTGGACCGCGCCGGCACCGTCCTGTGGGAGGTCGACTCGCGCCTCGGCTTCTTCGTCGAGGTGCAGCCGCTCGCCGACGGCACGCTCGCGGTACAGCGGGCCGCCGACCTCCTCTGGTACGACCTCGACCAGACCGTGCTCATGCACTACGCCGGCAGCTACGTCCACCACGACATCGACCAACTGGCCGACGGCCGCTTCGCCTTCATCGCCTACGACCTGTTCGAGCCCACGCCGGGCGTCCCGTTCCTGGGCGACTCGATCCGCATCCTCGGCCAGGATCACAACACCATCGACTGGCAGTGGCGCTGCCGCGACTACATCTCGACCACCGAGCTGAACCAGACCGACTGGAACGTCATGCTCTGGGGCATGGGCCACGACTGGACCCACGCCAACACGATAGTCTTCGACGAGCCGGCGGGGCGCGTCTACCTCAGCATCCGCAACCTGAACCGCCTCTATGCCGTCGACTACCCGTCGGGCGAGGTCGCGTGGATCATGGGCGACGGCGGCGATTTCGGCGCGGGCCTCTGGGACCACGCCCACGGCTTCGAGTTCACCGCGCCCAACCGCTTCCTGGTGCTCGACAACGGCACGCAGCGGCCGGGGACGCCGAAGTACAGCCGGGTCATCGAGGTCGAGTTCGACGCCGACACGAAGACGGCCGCGGTGGTCTGGGAGTACCGCGAGACCCCCGACTTCTACTCGCCGTTCCTGGGCTCGGCCGAGCCGCAGGCGAACGGCGACGTGCTCGTCGCCGATGGCACCAACGGTCGCCTGTTCCAGGTGTCGCGGGACCAGCAGGTGACCTGGGAGCTCCAGCTCGAGATCGGCACCTGGACCTACAAGGCGGTGACGGCGCCCCGCGCCCGCTTCACCGAGTGGTGACGGTCCGCGCCGGCGGCGCGTCGAGGGGCCGCGGGCAGACGTCGCGCAGCCGGCAGGGGGGGCACTCGCGCCCCGACCAGATGCGCTCGTAGGCCCCCTGCATCTCGTCGAGGAGGTGCTCGTCGCTGGTGACGATGCCGGCCTCGAAGTTGCGGCGGTGCTCCCCCTTGGCGCCGAGGCCCGCGCCGGTGAGGTTCGCCGAGCCGAGGTAGAGCAGGGCGCCGTCCACCGCGATCAGCTTGAGGTGCACGCGGGGGCAGCGGCGCATGGCCAGGCCGCCGCGCGCGAGCGCCCGGTGGCGCTTCAGCTCCTCGCGGAACGGCCCCGACGGCAGGCCGGCGTGCAGCAGCCGGATCTCCACGCCGCGCTCCCGGAGGCGGTCGAAGAGATCGAAGATGGGCACGTACCGATCGCGGGCCCGGGCGCGGCTGCCGCGCGGCGCCTCGATCATCAGCTCCTTGACGTTGGCCGACGCGATCCACACCGACACGCGGGCGCCCGCCATCGCGCCCGCGATCAGCACCTCGTAGTGCGCGCGGTCGCGGATCAGCTGGAGGTCGACGAGGGGCATGGGGCCGGTGCCGCCCGTCAGGTGGGCGCGGCCGGCAGTCTGCTCAGGATCTGGCGGAGCTGCAGGACCAGTGGTGGAACCTTGTTGGTGATCACGTCCCAGATGATCGCATCGTCGACGCCGAAGTAGCCGTGCGCCAGCACGTCGCGCATCCCGGCGACCTTGCGCCATTCCACGCCGGGATGGGCGGCGCGCAGGTTCTCGGGCACGGCCTTGGCGGCCTCTCCAAGCACGAGAAGATTCCAGCAGGTCGCGTCGTAGGTGCGCTCGTCGGCGCGGAAGGCGTCGAAGTCCAGCCCGTGCGTGAGCCGCTGCACCTTCTCGCAGGCAGCGAGCATGTCCTCGAGGTACAGCCGCAGCTCACGCGACACGGACCGCCTCGCGCTCGACCGCCGGGCGCAGCGCAGCGCGCAGCGCGTGGGCGCTCACCAGATCCACGCGACGCTGCAACACATCCTCGAGATACAGCTTGAGGTCCATGAAGCGGTCGAAGCTCGACGGCAGGTCGAGCTCGACGAGGAGGTCCACGTCGCTGTCGGGGTGAGCCTCGTCGCGCGCCACCGAGCCGAACAGGAGCAGCGAGAGTACGCCTCGCTGCGCCAGCTCAGCAGCGTGCGCTCGCAGGATCCGAATGAGGTCGTCCCGTCGCATGAGTGCGCCCCGTCGCTCGCACCCGAATCGTACCACCCGACGGCGGGGAGCGCCAAGTGGCCCTTGATCGCGGGCGCTCGCGTCTACGCCCTGCCGCGGCGCGCGAGGAGGCCGAGCAGCAGCACGACGAGCGACACGCCCGAGGCCGGGGCGCCCGCCGCGCGGCAGCCGCAGG
>JACRCY010000460.1 GCA_016218785.1 Deltaproteobacteria bacterium | reverse complement strand
CGTTTCTCCAGGCGTATCTCGCCGCGCGGCAGAGCCCGCCGGCGCCGCCCAACGTCGGCCGCGCGCTCGCCGGCCTGCCGGGCCCGCGCGACTTCACCGCCGGGGACCTGACCATGTTGCAGGCGACGGGGCGGATCGAGGGACCGCGGCGCGTGCGCCTGACCACGTTCTTGCCGGGGGTCAACCCAGAGAAGCTGCGCTGACGAGCGACCCGGCGCGAGGGAGGAACCATGTCGAGAGTCGTGGCCGTGATCCTCGGCGCAGTGGCGGGCGTGCTGCTCGTGGCCTGCAGCGGCGGCGGGGCCGTGAACCACGGCGACGCGGCCGTGGTCTTCCCCGACGGCGGGGTCGAGCCGTCGACGGCGTGCCAGCCGGCCGGCGGCACCGCGCCGGTGGCGGCGCCGGTCTTCGTGCGCAACATCGCGGCCGGCGAGACGGCCTGGTACAGCTCCCCCGCCATCGTCGATCTCGACGGCAGCGGCAAGAAGCTGGTGGCGCCGCTCTACAGCACGTTCGTCTTCGGGCCGGATGGCACCCAGCTCGCCAAGGGGACGGCCACCTCCGGGCGCGTGTATGCGCCCGGGGTCGTGGCCGACCTCGACGGCGACGGCACCATCGAGATCGTGGTCGGCGGCAGCGACGGGAGCGTGGCCGCCTACGAGTGGGCCGGCGGCAGCCTGCGGGTGAAGGCGGGCTGGCCGGCCACGGCCTGCAGCGCCGATCCCTGCGGCGACGTGGAGGTGCGCGGCCTGGCCGGCGCCGACCTCGACGGCGACGGCACCATCGAGATCGCCGTGACCACCACCGAGACGCGCGCCGGCGAGGCCCAGGTGTTCGTCTTCGCCGCCGACGGCACCCTCTACCAGCCCGCCGGCACCGCCTTCCCGGCGTGGCCGCGCTACAACACGCGCACCGGCGAGGGGGGCGACGCCGACTTCAACGGCCACGGGAACCACGGCTACGGCTGCTACGGGCTGAACGTGGGCATCGGCAACATCGACGACGATCCCGACCTCGAGATCCTCGTCACCTACGACAACCACCACATCAACGCGTTCAAGAAGGATGGCACCTCGATCCTCGCCTCCGACTGGTACACCAACCGCGCGAGCGAGTTCTCCGGCCAGCGACTCGGCTGGGGGCAGTTCATCCGCTGGTACGACCCCACGGTCGAGGACGACCACTACCACTTGCACACCGGCGAGTGGCCCGACGTGAACCTCACCATGTGGCTGCAGTGGACGGCGTCGCCGCCCAACGTGGTCGACCTCGACGGCGACGGCCGCAACGAGGTGGTGGGGATCCCCAACGCCGAGCAGCACGAGCCCTACGAGACGCAGGGCTACGCGTTCATGGTGCTCGCGGGCGCCCACGGCGACGGCGCGCGCGCGGCGCGGCGCAAGAGCGGCTGGGAGAGCCTGCCGCTGTCGTTCCAACCTACCCCGCGCGGCGACGGCGACTGGTACCCGCCCTCCGGCGTGCCGGCGCCGGTGACCGTCAACATTCTCGGCGACGCGCGCCCCGAGATCGTGGCCAGCATCAACGACGGCTTCGTCTACGCCTTCGGCCCCGACGCCCGGCTCCTGTGGCGCTTCGATTTCGCGCGCGGCGCGGCCAAGACCTTCGCCTCCGAGCCGGTCGCGGTCGACCTCAACCGCGACGGGCGCCCCGAGATCGTCTTCGGCACCTACGCGCTCGAGACCGACGCCGGCCGGTTGGTGGTCCTGGCCAACACGGGCGCGCTGCTCCACGACGTCGTGCTCCCCGGTCAGGGGCACAACGGCAACGGCATCGGCGTGCCCGCGGCGCCCGCCGTCGGCGACCTCGACGGCGACGGCAACCTCGAGATCGTGGTCGCCACGTTCGACCACGGGCTCGACGTCTTCACGGTGCCGGGCTCCGGCGAGAACTGCCTGCTGTGGAGCACGGGCCGTGGGGGTCTCTTGCGCAACGGCGCCGGCCCGAGCACGGTGCCGTAGCATGCGCCCGAGGGTGCGGCTCGCGCCCGGGCGGAGGGGGTGCGGTTCCCCAGTCTCGGGGCCAGTCGAGGCGGCGAAGGTCTGGGCCATGTCGAGGCATGCCGCTCAGTACTGGCCGGTTAAGCAAAGCGGCAATGGATCGGCACATGGGCAAGCAAGCCCCCGATGACTGCCGGTCAAGCAAAACGGCAACCTGGTGGGGCATGGGTTGGCGACGGGCCTTCCGGCCCAGCGGGAACCACGCGAGCCGAGCCGTCGCGTGCGAGCCCGGCCCCTGCGCCGGAGCGCCCCGAGTCCCGGGAACCGCACCCGGGCGGAGGTAGGTGCCCGAGTCTCGCGAGGTGCCTGTCCGGGTTTTCCCGGACTATCACGGCTCCGACCGCCGTGCCACCGTGGGGTGAGCCGGCCACGCGTGAGGTAGGGGTTGTGGCTCGTCCCCTGGTCGGTACAGGCCCCCACAAGTCCCGTTCCGGGAGAAGAAAGCGCGGTTCAGGGGGCCCGAGGCCCCACCCGCGTCGGCGAAGGCGTGGGGCACGACCGGCGACGGGCCGTCCGTGACCGCTGAACCCGCTCTCGCGAGCACGAGCGACAGGTACGCGACGTAACCACTCGATCCGCGGCCGGCCCGGGCCGGCGCTGCAAGGAGACCACCGACCATGCCGAGACTCGACCTGTGGTACAAGCTCCGCAAGCTTCTTCAGTTCCTTCTCGCCACACTCGACCCGCGCATCTTCACGCTGCTCGCGCGGCGCGGCTTCACCAACGAGACCCGGCGCGAGGGGTGGGCGCTGTTCCTCAAAGCCGGCGGGCAGCACGTCGATCTCGTCGCACCGACTCGCGGCGACGGCGCACCCGGCGAGCAACTCGGCCGCATCGACGACTTCGAGAACGAGTGGTTCGACGTGGTCGAGGCCGCGCTCCTGCGACACTTCCCCGAGCTACATCAGCAGGTGTTCCTCAACCTCCACAAGAGCAGCGGCCGCGAGGTCGTGCTGACGGTGGAGACCCTCCTCGCGCGCGTCGCGGGCCTCGAGGGTCAGGGCGAGCGGGGCCGCGCTGCGCTGGCGCTTCTCGCCGAGCGCGGGTTCACGGCCGCAGTGCGGCAGCGGGGCCGCGCGCTGCTCGATCAGGTCACCAAGTGTGACGTGGACCTCCTGCCCACGCCCGACCCGGCTGCGGAGGCCGAGCGACAGAAGGCAGAGGCGGAGATGTGGGCCTACTACCTCGAGTGGTCGAAGACCGCGCGCACCGTGGTCCGCCGCAAGGACCTGCGGATCAAGCTTGGGATCTCGAGCGCCGCGCGGCCGGAGGAGCCCGAGGAGCCCGAGGAGCCCGAGCCGACGCCGGGCGTGGCGGGGAGCGGTGGCGCGTAGCAGAGCGCGTCCAACCGTACCCAGCCGGAGCACGTTGCCACGGAGCCGCCTGCTTCAGGGCAATGGGGAAGCCGCCATGACGTGGGATCCCCTTCGTTCGATCCCGACCTGCCGGCCGTGCCGCCATCACGGGCGCACTCCCACCTTGACGCCGCAGCCCGCCGCTGAGAGCCTGGCGTCGCGGAACGCGTGATGAAGAGGAGCGCACAGCCGGGGGACTCCGGATCCGCGGCAATGCCGACGCCAGCGCAGGCGCGCGTGCTGATCGTCGACGACGACGTGACGTACGTGAGGACGCTCCGCGCGCAGCTCTCGTGCGCGGAGGACCTGGAAGTCGTCGCCGACGCGGCCGACGGCCCGAGCGCCCTGCGGCTCGCTCGTGAGTTGCGGCCCGACGTCGTGCTCCTCGACATCGTCTTGCCGGGAATGAACGGCCTGGAGGTGGCGCGGCGGCTGCGCCAGGCGGCCCCGGACGCCCGGGTCGTCGCGCTCACGGGGCACCCGAGCTGGGACTACGCCTTCGAGATCTTCGGGGCGGGGGGTGCGGGTTTTGTGCCCAAGAGCCACGCCCCCGACGAGCTCCTTCCGGTCATCCGGGCGGCGCTCAAGGGCGAGTGCTGTATCAGCCCCGCCGTCTTCGGGGCGGTCGCTCGACGTGGCGCCGGGGACGATGCAGCGCTCGACGAGACGCCGGCCGGCGACGACCCGTCGGCTCGTGAGCGCGAGGTGGTGGCGATGCTGGCGCAGCGGTTCTCGTACAAGGAGATGGCGGCGGTGCTCGGGGTCAGCGAACGGACCGTGGAGACGTATCGCGGGCGCATCATGACGAAGTGGGGGGTCAGCTCGACGGCCGAGCTGGTGCGGCTCGCCCTCAAGCGGGGGTACGTTCCGCGCCGCTGAGCCCCTGGCAGCACGCCGGGAACGGAGCCGGCTGCGGGCGGCGGCGCATGTCTCCCCCGCCCGGCGGGGCTCGACGTGGCGGAAGCGCAGGGGAATCGAACCCGCCGTGCCGTCCCTTTCAGGAGGCACCATCGGTCCTGAAGGGGCCACACGGCCCCGCGTCGTCTCACGAGACCGCGCCATCCTCGACGGAGAGCGCTTCCCAGGTGGCCCCGTCTAACCCGGTCTCGCCCGCTTTCTTGGCACAGTCTTGTCACACTGCCGAGCGCCTCCTGCGCGTGCTCGAGTCCGCGGTCCGCGCGTACGACGTACACCGTGGACTGCAGGTGATCGACGAGCTGCACGAGTTGCTGAGAACCCGCGCCGGCTTGGCCGCCGTGGAGCGCGAGGCGTGACGGTGCCGGAGCCGCGCAGTGCAGTGCTGCTCGGCCTCGTGTCGGGCGGCATGTGCTGGCGGGACCCCGAGAAGTAGTTGGGGGCCCAACGGATCGCCACTCAGCGTCGCACGCGGGCCGATCGACGGCGTGATCCGTTGACAGCCCGACACGGCAAGGGTCTGGGTCCCTCGAGCCCAGGCCATGACCCCGTGGGACGAGAGGCGGCATCCTCGAGCCGCCCAAGCACCACGAACTCGAGGAAGCGCACGAGGCAGGCCACTTCGGCAACCAGCTGGCTCTGGCCCAAGCCGATTCGCTCACCCGACTGGCGTGCGATGCGGTGCTGGGGCTACTGCTGCAACTCGATGCTTCAGGCAGGCGTATCTCCTCTGGTCGCGTCCGTGCGCGGTCAGTGTCAGTGGCGGGAACACCGAACACCCGCCGCGCGCGGAACACTTGTGCGCGTCGAGGCGGATCGCATACGGAAGCTCAGGACCCGCGGCGTTGGCAAGGGCGGTGAAGTGAAGCTACGAGGACTCGCCTGACCCCCCCCCCGGTGACCGTACCAAGCTGCAGGGCCTGGGTCGTGCACTCGCGGGTCGTCCCTGGCGCGCCGTCCGTCGAGGCTACTACCTCCCGCAGCAGTCGCGACAACCACTGAGCACTTCGTTGCAGTAGGGGCTGAGCGACATCACAGTTGCGACATCAGCAGCTACGTCGACCTGCGGCGGAGTACATGGGGTATCCCATGGCTCGACGGGGTAGACGCCTGTGTCGAGGCACGTGCCCGTGGTGAAGTAGAGTTCTACGCGGCCGGGCGGGCCACCGGAGCCAACGTACGCTCTTGCGAAGAAGGCGAGTTGGTACTGGCCGGGATCGACCGGCCCGACGTCAACCTCACCGTCCTGACAACGAACGGTGGTGGCGAGCACCAGCGCGCCGTCGCGGAAAAGGAACACGTCTGCTTCGACGACGCTGAAGGAGCTGCAAGACGGCTGCGGCCACTCAGCGCTCCACGCCAATTGCACGGGCCGGAGGATCAGCCTGGGACCGGGCGGAAGGACGGCTGAGCCTGGCTCGTCGCCGACAGCCGAGGGCGCGCCGAGTGAGGAACCAGGCTCGTCGACGGCAGTGGCAGCGTCGCCAGCCGGGCGCAGCGCCTCTCCGTTTGGATCCCAGGCGGCCTTGTCGGAGCAGCCTGAAACTGACAGTGCCGCGAGGAACCAGCACACCATGAGAACGTCACGCATGGCTTGCCTCACCTGCTGTTCTTGATTCTACGGTAGAGGGGGGATGCGCCGCTTGAGGGTGTCGCATACCAAAGCTCGAGACCCGTGCCTGTCGGGAAGAAGGTGAAGCTGTCGGGATTCGCCTGACCCTCCAAGTGATTGTACCACGTCCAGCTGTACGCCGGGTTGCCCACCGAATTGCCGGTCGACAAGTAGTGAGGCACGGTCTCGTCGTTGTCGGGGTAGGCGAGCCCTCCAACCACGACCTGGAGACTTCCGCGATAGAGCGCCGCAGCCGGGGGATGCGACGCTGTGAGAATAGGCTGCACCATCTGCGATTGGGTGTCGTCCCGCCCGATGGGATATGCCGTCCCATTCCAGGTCCAGTTGTTGAAGTTGAAGCCTCGGTAGTAGAGCCGACCTTCGAGACCGGCCCGGTAGACCGCGTACATCCTCAACGGGTCGTAGACAAAGGGATCCTGCTCGCCTGAAACGAGGGTGACGGGACCAGTTGCGGAGAACCCCGCGTTGTAGTTTCCCTGCCAACCAGTCGCCGCGCTCCACATTGCCCACCAGACAGTACCGCTGGTGTCGCGCCACGCGAACCAGATCTGGTCCCCGTTCACCGTGACCGCGGAGGGCCGTTCGTTCTGGTGAGAATAGTAAGTGAAGATACTCGGCCCGTACCACGTTCCCCCCTGGAGGTACGTGTACATCATGTAACTTGGACCGGGGTAAAACACCCAGACGATTCCGCCGGCCACCGTCGAGGTCGGTCCACCGCCTGCCGCCACTGGACCGACGAGGGTTGGGTTCTTCCATCCGCATGGGAGCGGGGAACATCTCCAAGTCCGACGGTAGAGGTTCCCGTCCGATGACACGTAATGGAGGTACTTGCTCATGAGGCCAAGGTTGGAACGAGCGACGCCGCCCACGACACTGAGACCCTGGTCATAGTCGATGGTCCACAGCCCGACCGCGTCGATTGCCGAAACGCAGTTGTCATAGCTGCCGGAAGCCTTGTCGTTGCAGCTTGCCCGCAACGCCTCGCGCATGTCCGAGTACTGAGCGGTCCCAGTAAGGTAGTACGAGAGCGCCTGGTACCAGACCTGGCTTGCAGTAGTGATCCCAATACCTGTGACGTTCACGCCCCAGTGCGACGCAGGGGGGTCGGTGGCCGGCCGAGACATCAGGTACCCCGCCTTCCCGAGAATGCCGGCGTTGAAATGGGTGGCGTCGGAGTTGGGTGACCCGCAGTCGCTCAGGTTCGCCAAGTTGTCAGGCCCGGGCTGGGTGATTCCGCACATGAAGCTCTGTGCAGGCGGATCCGCAAGGTTGCGCCGGCTCGGGGGGGTGCACCCCACGCCGCTGGCTTGGAGCCAGTCCGGGCCTCCTTGGACGTACTGTTCCACGAACTCGCCGAATACGTCCGCCATCCCTTCCTCGATGCCGAGCCAGGGCACAGGGGCGACGCCCTCCGCATCCACGATGCCGTGGGTGAACTCATGCCCGAGAACATCGTTGGCCACGAAACCCGGCCCCACTCTCACGTATTCGCCCTGGCCGATCCCCCTCCACTCCGCGTTGCAGCTGTTTGGAGTGAACGGCCAGTTGGCTGTTGCGCGCATGCGATGGGCCAGCGGGTCGGTACAAGGCCACCCGGGCGTGCCGCACGTCGCGTTGTCCCAGCCGTCACGTCCGTGGCGATACCACAGATAGTGGTAGACCCGCTCGGTGGTGTTCGCCAGGTTGTAGGTATCGCCGGGAAACCATGGAGAAGGGACGCACTCACCATTCCCCCAGCAACTGTTGGGGGGGCAGATCACCGCAGGATCCCCGTAGCCCGAACCGTGGCACCTGTTGTCGTATGCGAGGCTACCGAAGCCGTTCGGGTCGCAGCTGCCGCAGTAGAACGTCTCGTAGTGCTCGCCACTGTCGCTTCGCGTCAGCTCCCGCCGCCAGAGTTGGGCTCCGGTGCGCGAGTCCACGTAGAACTCAATGGAATGATCGGCGGCGAGCAGGCGCCAAGCCAGCGCGGGACTGCCCGTGCTCCCGCCGAAAGCCTCCGCGTCGAACCAGCCCAACTCGGCCGAGCCCGCATCGCCTCCCACCTGCGCTGCGGCCTGCTGGGCGGTGACGGCGGGTGCTGTAGCGGTGGCATCGACGGTGCTCTCGGGGATCGTGAAGCCTGACACCCACAGGAGGTCACCGTCTTCGCCGACGTGGATCATCACCTCCCCGCGGAATACGGGCAGTCCAGCCAGTCGCTGACCGAGGTAGACGACTGTCCCGCCGTCGGACGCCCGGGCCTTGGTACGGGTGACCGCGAGCGCCTGGGGGGTCTGGCCCACACCAAAGAGCGCGCTGTACTCCTGAACGAAGGCCGTGGCCCTGTCCGCGGCGTCACTGGACGCCGAGGTCGTCGGGATCCGCATTTGCCAAGCCGAGACCGCACGGAGGGTCCCGTGCTGGGACCAGCGGACCGCGATCTGCCCAGCCCCGGGGTCGCCCTCCCGAGCTGCCTCCTCAGCGGCCAGCTGCGCAGGGGTCAGCGTGCTCAGGTAGTCGGCGTAGCGCGCGCTGATGGCAGCCTGGAGCCGGGACCAAGCGTCCTCCGTCTGCAGCACCTGCAAACTGCGCCTTGCGGGGGTCACCTGCTTCGCATCTGCGGAGCACCCCGCGGCGCCCGCGGCGCACGCGAGCAAGGCGACGACGAGTAAGCTGAAGGCCCTCATCCAGAACCTCCTTGGCTGGTGTCCACTTGGTGCGGCACCGCGCATGGGCGGCGGACTTCAGGGTGGCACCGCGGTCGGGACCGCGATAGTCCGGGAAAACCCGGACAGGCCCGCTCTGGTCCCCGCGCGCTGCCAGGGTCTCAGCGGCGGGGCACGAGCGCGGCGAAGGTCTCGAACGCGTAGTTTCAACTCGGGTGCCCCGTCAGCGCGACGACCCGGGCATCCGGGGCCGCCTCGCGCACCCGCCGCGCGACCTCGAGGCCGTCCATTCTCGGCAGGCTGATGTCGAGGAGCACGACATCGGGCCGCAGCTCACGGGCCAGCCGCAGGGCGCTCGGGCCGTCGGCCGCGTCGCCGACGACCTTCAGATCAGCGGCGCGCGCGAGCTGTTGGCGGAGCGTCTGCACGAACTCCTCGTCGTCGTCGACGATGACCACCCGCGCGCGCGGGGCGCCGGCACTGCCGGGCACTCCGGGCCCCCCGGCCTGCACGCTGCCCTTCGTCGCGAGCCTCGCAACTCAAGGGTCTCACCGCAGAGCCGGGTCATCAACGCGCGCTGAAGCAGGCGCGTTGAGGCGGTAGATGCGCGTGGCATGAGCGTCAGGCTGCGCCCGACGCCGACGACCTGAGTGGCCCTGACGACCCTTCCCGGGCGCGCCGGCTGGCCTGGCGCCGTGGCAGCGTGAAACGCTCCTGCGAGTCCTTTGCGCAGGGCGTGTGCAACGCCAGCCGCCCGGGCGGTGCGGATCGTCGAGGCCCGCGGCGGTATCATCACGCCGGGTAGGGAAAGGCAGGAGCGCCCGCCGGCGCACCGCGTCATGGCGTTGGCGTCCGCTTGCCGTGGCTTGAGGACCGGCCCGCCGGGTGCCGGGGAGATCGTATGCGACTAGGGTGCAGCTCCTTTGCGTTGACGCCCTCTGTGGTCCCTCGGAGGCGTGACATCACACGCCGTGGCGCCCGCCTTGACCGCCCCCGGCGCGCGCGCCATGATCGAGACGCATGGTGCGTTTCCTCGCCCTCGTCGCGGCCCTCGTCGCCACCTGCCCCGTGCGCGCCACGGCCGCGCCCACCGTGACGGTCGCCTACCTCTCGCCCGCGCCCGACATCACGGCCGGCACGACCTGGTACTCGGGGCACAAGCTGCTCGACTTCGACGCCAGCTACGCGGCCGGCGACAACAGCGTCGTGCTCTACGGCGTCTGGCACGAGAGCGGCCTCTACCTCGCGGCCGAGGTGACCGACCTGGACCTCTGGGCGACGGCGGTGCCGAACGACTCCGCCCTCACCTGGGAGAACGACACCATCGAGCTGCTCTTCGACCCGACCCTCAAGGGGGGTCCCACCATCAGCCAGGGGGACCCGGCGTTCCGGCAGTACATCTTCAACATCGCCGAGAGCCTGTTCGACGCCAAGGGGTGCTGCGCGTTCGCCGACGCGACCTGGAACGGCACCGCCAAGTTCACGGTCACGCTGCACGGGACGCTCAACGGCAGCGGCACGGGCTACCTCCTCGAGATGAGCGTGCCCTGGGCCGACCTGGACGTGACCCCGCACGACGGCCTCCAGATCGGCTTCGACGTGGCCAACGACGACCGCGACGGCTTCTCGGCGTCGAGCCCCATCATCGAGGCGGACTGGGTGGGGCTGACCACCACTTTCGCCCAGCCCGGCCTGTGGGGGCGGCTCAAGCTCCAGGGCGGGCCGGCCGCCGGTGACGGCGGCGTCACCGACGGGGGCAGTGGCGGCGACGGCGGCAGTGGCGGCGACGGTGGCGGTGGCGGCGGGGGGGGCGGCGGTGGCGGTGGCACCATCCCCACCCCCGAGTCGGGGTGCGGGTGCCGCGCGGCGATGCCCGCCTCCGGCGGCGCGCTCGGCCTGCTCGTCGGGCTGGCGCTCCGCGCACGGCGGCGCCGCGCATGATCCAGACCCACGGCAGCCTCGCCGCCGGCCTGAAGGCGGGCGACCGCGCCGTCTACACCCGCACCTTCACCGAGGTCGACGTGGCCCTCTTCGGGGGCGTGACGGCCGACGGCAACCCCTACCACTTCGACGCCGGGTTCGCGAGGGCCACGCGCTTCGGCCGGCCCATCGTCCACGGGCTGCTGGTGGGGAGCATGGTCACCCACGTCGGGGGGCAGTGGGCCTGGCTCGCCGACAGCATGAGCTTCGAGTTCGTGGCCCCGGTCTTCGTGGGCGACACCGTGACGGTCGAGGTCGTGATCGAGGCCGTCGACGAGCGGGGGCGCCACACGGCGCGGGCCCGCTTCGTCAACCAGCGCGGCGAGGAGGTGATGCGCGCCGTGCTCACGGGCTACCCACCGCGGCCGCCGGAGATCGCGCTGCTCCAGCGCGTCCCCGACGACCCCGGCGGTTGCGGCGGCCACGCCGCCCCCGCGGGACCGGCCGGCGGCGAGCCCGGACGGGCCGCATGAGCCGCCCCCGGCTCACGCTGCTGCTGGCGCTCTCGGTGGTACCGCTGCTGGCCGCGCGCCCCGCGCGCGCCGACGAGGTCCTCGACCTGCGCGACGCCCTGCGCCGGGCGCTGGCCGGCAACCACGAGCTGCAGCGGACCGCCCTCGACCTCGACGCCGCCGGCGCGCGCCTCGGCGGGGCCCGCGGGCAGTTCGACTTCGTGCTCGGCGCCGACTTCCAGGCCAAGCAGACGCGCACGCCCGAGCGCTTCCCATCGGAGATCAACCTCACCGACCCGATGAGCTCGCGCATCGACTTCATGGCCGGCACCCAGACCGACCTCACGGGCAGCCTCCGGCTCATGCGGGCGCTCGAGAGCGGCGGCCAGGTGGCGCTGGCGCTCTCCGCGACGCGCACCGACTCGACCTCCGCCCTCACCTCCGGCGCGCTGTTCGGCAGCACCGGCGGCTCGACGGCGCCCACCAGCTTCTGGCAGGTGCCGATCACCCTCACGGTGAGCCACCCGCTGTGGAAGAACCTCGGCCCCGCGCTGGCCACCATCCAGGTGCGGCGCGCGGCCCTCCTCCGCGACCTGGAGGCGCTACGCCGGGCCCGCACCGCCACCGACCTGGTGCGCGACGTGGTCACGGCCTACTGGGACCTGGCCTACCAGAGCCGCGACCTCGACATCCGCCGCGGCGCGCTGCGCCTCGCCGAGGACCAGCTGCAGCAGACCCGCGAGCTCATCGCCGTGGGTCGCGCCGCGCCGCTCGACCTCCACGCCGTCCAGGCCGCCATCGCCGACCGCGACGAGCAGGTGCTCCTCGGCGAGACGCTGTTGCTCGAGGCGAGCCTGCGGCTGCGCCGCCTGTGCGGCGAGCCGCCGTCGAGCGGGCTGCTGCGGGCCGCGCCGCCGCCGCCGCTGACCGAGCGCGTGGTCGTCGTGGACTCGCTGCTGCAGCGGGCGCTCCAGCAGAACCCGTCGCTGCTGGTGCTGCGCCACGGCACGCGCCTTCAGGAGCTCGACGTGCAGGCCGCCGAGAACTCGCTGCGCCCCCAGCTCGACTTCACCGGCAGCTTCGGCGCGCTCGGCCGCAAGACCGAGTTCGTGGACTCGCTGCGCGAGGCCTTCAAGTTCAGCTCCCTCTCGTTCTCGGCGGGCCTCAGCTTCACGCTGCCGCTGCAGAACCGCGCCGCGCGCGGCAACGCCGCCGCCGCGCGGCTGCAGCTCAAGCGCGGCCGCGTCGAGATCGCGGAGCTCGAGGCGGTGACCGCCGAGGCGGTGATCCGGCTGGCGGCCGCGCTGCGCGTGGCGGCCCGGCGGGTCGAGGTGACTCGCGGCGGCGCGCGCGCCGCCACCGGGAGCCTGCAGGCCGAGCGCGCCCGCTTCGACGCCGGCCGTGCCACCAACCACGACCTCCTGCGGCGCCAGGAGGAGCTCAGCGTGGCCCAGCTGCGCGAGGCGCGCGCCGTCATCGACTACCTGCGGGCCGAGGCGGCGCTCGACGCCGTCACCGGCGAGAACCTCGACCGCCACGGCCTCGCGCTGCAGCCGGCGCGGTAGCACGCTCCGCTGCCGCCAGTTGATGCGTTGACGGCGCCCGCCCCCGCGCCCTAGAATCGTCGTCCATGGCCCTGATCGAAAAGCTCGATCGTGCTCGCCAGCTCGCGCGGGCGATCGCCTCGGACCTCACGCTCTACCACGAGCAGAAGATCAACCAGGGGATCGAGGGCGACGATCTCTTCGAGGTCATGGCCGGCGAGATCGAGGAAGGCCGCGCCCTGTTCAAGAGCCGCGTGACACCCGACATCTACGCCACCGGCATCTACGACCGCGCCATCGTCGACGTGATGATCAAGTCGAAGGGGCAGATCCGGTCCAAGATCTGGTAGCCGGCGCCCCCGCGCCGCCGCCCCCGCCATGCCCACCCGCAGCTTCGAGTTCACCGTCGCCACCGACGAGGAGGGCGCGCGTCTCGATCAGTTCCTGGCGGGCAAGGACCTGCCCCACAGCCGTTCGCAGATCAAGCGCCGCATCGACTCGGGGGAGGTCAGGGTGAACGGCGTGCCCGCCCGGCCCGCGCGCCGCCTGCGCGCCGGGGACCGGGTGGCCTTCACGCCGCCGCCGCCGGCGGCCGCGGCGCTGCGGCCCGAGGCGATCCCGCTCCAGGTGCTCCACGAGGACGCCTACCTCATCGTCATCGACAAGCCGGCCGGGCTGGTGGTGCACCCGGCCGCCGGCCACGCCGCGGGCACGCTGGTCAACGCGCTCCTCCACCGCTGCGCCGACCTCAAGGGGATCGGCGGCGAGGTCCGCCCCGGCATCGTCCACCGCCTCGACCGCGACACCTCCGGCGTGATGGTGGTGGCCAAGGACGAGCCCACGCTGCTGGACCTGCAGGCGCAGTTCAAGCGCCACACGCTGCGCCGCGCCTACGTGGCGCTCGTCGACGGCAGCGTGGCGGGCGCCGCGGGCCGCTTCGCGACGCTCTACGGCCGTCACCCGCGCCACCGCCAGCGCTTCACCACCAGGGTCACGACCGGCCGGCCCGCCGTCACCAACTGGCGGGTGCTGGAGCGCCTCGCTGGCGCGACGCTGGTCGAGGCGCGCCTCGAGACGGGGCGCACCCACCAGATCCGCGTGCACTTCCGCGAGCACGGCCACCCGCTGGTCGGCGACCGGGTCTACGGCCACCCCTCCCGGGACGCGGACGTGCGCGCGGTGGCCGCCGCGCTCGGGCGGCAGGCCCTGCACGCGCGGCTGCTCGGCTTCCGCCATCCCGCGACCGGCGCCGAGCTGGACTTCGAGACGCCAGTGCCCGCGGACCTGCAGGCGGCCATCGACGGGCTCCGGGCTTTGACTCGCCGGTAGGCGCCGGATACAGTCCGTGCCCATGCCGCTGCTGCGCGCGGGCGTCATCCCGGCGGGGTTCGACCACGGCTTCACCACGCGTGACGTCGACCCCGACGCGCTCTTCGCCCAGCGCACCGACCTCCGCCTCTTCCGCGGCCTCCAGGTGCACCGCGCCGACGTGATCGTGGTGCAGGGGGACGAGGACCCCTACGACGTCGTGGCCGAGGCCGCCGACATCGTGTGCACGGCCCGAGCGCGCGTGGCGGTGGGCGTGGTCACCGCCGACTGCGTGCCCATCCTGCTGTGCGCCCCGGCTGCGGCCGCGTGCGCGGCGGTGCACGCGGGCTGGCGCGGCACGGTGCAGCGCGCCGTGCAGGTCGGCGTCGCGGCCCTGGTCAAACGCCTCGGCGCCCGGGTGGACGACGTCCGCGCCGCCATCGGCCCCGCCATCTGCGGCCCCTGCTACGAGGTCGGCGACGACGTCGCCGCCGAGGTGGCCGCGGTCGATCCCGGCGCGGTCACCCGCGGGCCCTCCGGCCGCGCCCACGCCGATCTCCGTCGCTGCAACCGCACGCTGCTCTGCGCCGCCGGCGTGCCCGCGGCGCAGATCGAGGACCTGCACGCATGCACCCGCTGCGACCCCGCGGGGCGCTTCCACTCCTACCGCCGCAACCGCGAGCTCCGCGGCGAGCAGCTCGCCTTCATCGGGCGACCGGGGTGACCGGGCCGTGGCCCCCGCCCCGAGCCCCGAGCCCCGCACCGCGCTGAGCGCGCGCCGCGCGGCGCTGGTGGCCTGCGCCTGCTGCGCGGTGCTGGTGGTGGCCCAGTACGCCGGCGCCGTCCTCGGCGGCGGCGTCTACCACTTCGAGGACGCGGCGGATGGCTACTACCCGGGCCATGAGGCCACGCGGCGCGCCCTCAAGGACGGCACGCTGCCGCTGTGGGAGCCGGGCTCGTGGAGCGGCTGGCCCGCGGTGGTCGATCCCTACAACGGCGTCTACTACCCCCCCAACGTCGTCTACTACCTGGTGGGCGCCGCGCCGGGCCTCGGCTACTCGGTGGCGCTGCACGCCCTCCTCGCGGCGCTCGGCCTGCTGGCGTTCCTGCGGCAGCGGCGCTTGAGCTGGACCGCCGCCCTCGTGGGCGCGCTGGCCTACGCGCTGTCGAGCTTCATGGTGGTGCGGGTCCGCCACGTCATCTTCATCCAGCTGGCGGCCTGGATCCCGTGGATCCTGTGGGCCGTCGACCGCTGGCTCCAGACGCGCCGGCCGCAGGCGCTCCTCTGGCTCGCGGCATTCGGCGCGCTGGCGACGCTCGCCGGGGGCCTGTCGCTGGAGGTGCTGGCCGCGCTGCCGGTGCTGGTCTACGTCGGGACCCGCCTCGTCACCACCTGGCGCGCGGCGCCCGTCGGCACCCGCGGCCGGCAGGCCGGCTTCGACCTCGCCGCCCTCGGCGGCGCCGCGCTCATCGGGCTGACCCTGGCCGCGGCCCAGATCTGGCCCTCGCTGGCGCACCTCCCCGAGTCGCCGCGCAGCCTGGGCACCTCGTACGAGTTCGCCTCCACGTATGCCTGGCCCAACCTCCGCTACGCCCTGACGCTCCTCGTACCCGACCTCTACGGCAACAACATGCGCGGGCGCTTCTTCGGCGTCTTCAACTACTGGGAGATGGCCGGCTATTACGTGGGCGTCACGGCGTGGCTGCTCGCCCCCTTCGCCTTCCTGTGGCGCGGCGAAGGGCAGCGGCGCCGCGTCGAGCTCGCCGCGCTGGGCGGGCTCGCGCTCGTCGCCATCGGCGCAGCCCTCGGCGACGCCGGGCCGGTCCACCAGGCGCTCTACTACGGGCTCCCGCTCTACGCCACGCTGCGCTGCCCCACGCGCGCCCTGTACATCGTGGTGCTGGTGGTTCCGATCCTGGCGGCGCACGGCGTGGAGGCGCTCCTGCTGCAGGGGCGCGACGGCGCCACGGTCCTGGTGCGCCGCGGCCGCCTGGTCGCGGGAGTGGCGCTCGCGCTCCTCGTCGCGACCGTGGGCGCGGTGCTCCTCGCCGGCCTCCCGCGGGTCCAGGAGGCGGCGCGCCTGGGGGCGGTGCGCCTGCTGGCGGTGGCGCTCATCGCCGGCGCCGTCCTCGGCCTCGCCGCGCTCCGCGTGGTCGCGCCGCGCGTGGCGGTCATCGGCCTCATGCTGCTCGGCAGCGCCGACCTCCTGTGGCAGAACGCCGGCTACCTCAAGGCCGAGCCCCCCACCTACCCGGCCGGGATGGAGCGCTACCAGGCCCTCGAGTGGGTGCGGGCCCAAGGCCCCGGCGCCCGCTTCGTCAACGACGGCCACGGCCCGTTCCGCCTGCACAACGTCGGCATGGTGTACGGCCTCGAGAACGCCTCGGGCTACGACTCCGTGGCGATCTGGCGCTACGTGAACCTGCTGCAGATCCTCAACCACGGCCGCCCCTACCCGCACGCGAAGCTCAAGCACGACCTCGCCGCCGCCGCGATCACCAACTTCAACTCGCGGCTCCTCGACCTGCTCAACGTGAAGTACGTGATCACCTTCAAGCCGCTGCCGGCCCCGCGCTTCCGGCTGGCCTTCCGGCCCGAGCCGAAGGTGAAGCTCGCCTGGGCCGAGAAGCACTGGGACGCGCGCCTGCACGTCTACGAGAACACCACGGCGCTGCCGCGCGCCTTCGTGGTCTACGAGACCCAGCAGGTGAGCAGCGCGGCCGCCGCGGCCGCGGCCCTGGCCGGTCCGGGGTTCGACCCGGGGCGGGTCGCCATCCTGGAGCCGGCGCCGGTACCGCCGCCGGCCGCTGCGCCGGAGGGCGCGCCGCGCCTGACGCCCGCGACCGTGACCCGCCACGAACGCCACCGGGTGGTCATCGAGGCGGAGACGCCGCGCCCCGGAGTGCTGGTGGTCTCCGAGGTGTACTACCCGGGCTGGTCGGTGCGCGTCGACGGCAAGGCCGCGCCGCTCCTGCGCGCCGACTACGCGTTCCGGGGCGTGGCCCTGGAGGCGGGGCGCCACACGGTCGAGATGACCTACCACAACCGCGCGGCCTGGGGCGGCATCTGGCTCAGCCTGGCGGCGCTCACCGTGCTCGTGCTGCTGGCCGTGTGGTTGCGGCGGCGCGTACCCATCCGCGCCGCCGCCTCTGATCACTAACCAGGGTCGCGCTGAGCGTGATCCAGGTGCGGCGGCCTTCGCTGAACGTGCAACTGCGGAGCCCGCAGGGCGAGCCGGCCGCGAGTGCGGCCGCGGGGGG
>JACRCY010000459.1 GCA_016218785.1 Deltaproteobacteria bacterium | reverse complement strand
TCTACCACACCGGCCTCGATGGGGCCACGAGTTTGGGACCCACGCCCGACCGGTGCGCTTCAAACTAGTGAACTTGGACATGTTTGCTGGCGTGCGAGAGAATATCTCGCCGATGCATTTTTGTAATGACAGAGCCAATCCTCTCATGTAGAGTAAATCTTGCCCTCGGATGGGGTAGCCGCAGCAGTGCCCCGGAAGAAGGCCGGCCGATGCCGGAGGTCACGCTGGAGGGGGCGTGATCTCCGGTGTCGGCCGCCTCGCATTTCGGGCTGGTGGTCTGCTCGAACGGAGGCGGCGCCGTGGGCGATCGACCACGGCCGCCAGACCACAAGCGGGCCGGCTGAGGCCCCTCCACCCCAGCTTGGCGACCGACCTCCCACGCCACCGCCGGCAGTCGGGTTCCAAGTCCGTGGAACCGCAGCGCGGCGGTCCGTCGCGGCGTTGGCGCCCACCTTGCAGTCGATGTAGGCATGCGCGTTCTCGCGGTCGTGGTTGGGGTGCTGCTGGCGGTCCTCCCTGCATGCCAGACGATCATCTACGTCCAGCAGGACGACGGCGGCGCCGCCGAGGATCCGGACGGCGGCAAACGCCCAGACGGCCGCACGTCGTCCGACGGGTCGCTGACGCCGCCGCCGCTCCCCGACGCCGGGCGGATCCAGAATGACGCGGGCCCGCAGCAGGACGCGGCCCGCCAGTCCGACGCGTCCTGCGGCCCGGGATCGGGCGTCTACGCGTGCGGCCCCTTCGGCGCGAGCGAGGGGGCCATCATGGCCAACGAGTCGCTGTGGGGCTACTACGACACCAACGGAAACGGGAGCGTCACCGACGAGGGGGGCGGCAGCTTCGATCTCGCCCGCTACTACCTCCTCTCGGCGAGCGGGGCCAAGATCCTCTACCTCAACGTGTCGGCGCCCTGGTGCAGCACGTGCCAGACCGAGAGCGCGCGCCTGCGCTCGCTCTACCAGGAGTTCCACGGCCGCGGGGTGGAGTTCCTGATCGTGCTCTGGGATCTCGGCGCGCACTCCGAGGCCCTGGACTGGGCCGACTACTTCAACCTCCCCTTCGCGGTCGCCGACGACTCGGGGCCGAAGCGCCTCGAGAAGTACTGGGACGGCTCGGGCATCCCGATGACGATGTTCATCGACCTGCGCACGATGAAGATCCTCTCCATCGTGGTCGACTGGGACGAGGTCGCCTTCAAGGCGAAGCTCAACAGCTACCTCGCGGCGATGTAAGCGCTCTCGCGCGGGGAGCGCGCGGTGGGGAGTCTGGCCGGCCTCCGCCGGCCGCCCCCCGGCTCGCCGCGGCTTTGCCGGGGCGAAGGGGGACGGGACCGTCCCCCCCTGAATAGACGGTTTCGGCAGCTTCGACGGCTCGGGCGGCTTCGGCTCCTCGGGCGGCGGCTCCCCCCTGAGGCGCCCCACCTTGCAGTGGTTGCCGCAGTCGCGCGCCATGCGGCGCCGCCACTCCTCGGAGTACCCCGGGTGGGTGACGTTCCCCTTCTCGTCGCGCAGGTTGCCGTCGAGGTACTTCATGATCAGCGACTCGCCCAGCTTGCGCCAGCGCGCCACCGTGGCCGCGGTCTGCTTCGCGGAGTAGTCGGTGAGGAAGTCGCGCGCCAGGGCCGGCGCCTGGCGGTGGAGCTTCATCGCGGCCTCCTCGACCTCGGGCTGCCGCGCGCGGAAGCCCGCCTCCAGCTCCCGCTGCACCTTCTGGATGTCGCGGATCATCTCGTCGTACCGCCCGTAGGCGTAGTTCGCGACGAAGTTGAACACCCAGAACGCCGACTCCCAGCTGAACTGGCGGAAGCTGGCGGTGCCGACGGCGAAGGCCTTGGGAGCCTCGCGGATGCCGGCGTAGATGGGCACGTAGACGGTGCTGTACGTGTCGTCCACGCCGAACCACAGCAGCCCGCCGATGGGGCTCGGCAGCCACGCGCGCGACTGCGCCACGAAGGAGAAGCCGGTCTGCTGGGTCGAGGTGCTGCGCTCGTTGACGTACTCCACGCCGTCCACCTTCCACGTGAGCGGCCGCCAGCGGTAGGGCAAGCCGTGCGGCCCGGCCCCCACGCCCTTGGACAGGTCGAGCGGCGTCCCCTCGAAGTGGTCGCGCATCAGCTCCATCACGTCGTGCGGCCCCAGCTTCCGGTCGGGCTTGACCCAGAGCGGCAGCGGCTTCGCGCCGTCCACGCCGAGGACGTGGTCGATGGGGATCTTCTGCGAGGGGGCGACCCGCGTGAAGATCCGCCAGACGCGCGCGTCGCAGGTCCTCAGGTTGCGCGCCCGGGGCGGGTCGTAGGTGTCGGCGAAGCTGAACTCCTCGTCGCGCCCCTTGAACCAGCCCTTCTCGCGCGCGAAGGAGATGACGTCCCTGGCGTAGAGGGTGCTCTGCGGGTCGCGCAGCGGGAACTGGCGGATGCGAGGACGGTTGGCGTGGGCGCTCACGTAGCCGTCGGGGACGCGGCGCGCGACCCACACCGCCCCCTTGCGGTCGGGGCCCTTGCTGATGATCTCGAAGATCCAGGCCTCGCGGGGGTCGGAGACCGAGAGCGACTCCCCCTCGCTCGGGTAGCCGTGCTCGGCCACCAGCTCGGTCATCACCTTGATGGCCTCGCGCGCGCTGCGGCTGCGCTCGAGCGCGATGTAGATCATGCTGCCGTAGTCCACGATCCCCTTGGCGCCGTGCAGCTCCTTGCGGCCGCCGAAGGTGGTCTCGCTGATGGCCACCTGGTGCTCGTTCATGTTGCCGACGACGGCGTAGGTCGCCGGCGCCTGCTTCACGCGCCCGAGGAACTTGCCGCTGTCCCACTCGAAGACGTCGCGCATGGCCCCGGCCGCGTGACGCCCGGCGGGCGTGTGCTGCAGCTCGCCGAAGAAGTCGTGGGCGTCGGCGACGTAGGTGATCATGGTCGAGCCATCGGCCGAGGCGCCGCGGGTGACGAGGATGCTCGTGCAGGCCTCGGCGCCTCGGGGCGACCCGCAGACGGCGATCACGAGGAAGGCATCGAGGAGGACCAGTCTCATGGGGATCCCTTTCGAGTGTGCCGGCCGCTCACGGCTCGGCGAGCAGGCGAGCTTCGGCGCCGGGCTCGGGGCCCTCGAGGACGGCGAAGTGCTCCACGCTCCCCTCGTCGAGGCTGCCCGCGTGGTTGAACGAGATGGTGCCGACGACGAAGACGGGCGCCGCCGCCAGCCCCTTCGCCAGGGCCCGCCGCAGCTGGCGGGTCAGCTCCTGGACCTGCACCTCGAGGTTGACGCAGGTGATGGCGAGCACCGGGTCCGGGGCCGAGAGGATCCGCTCCAGGTGGGGCAGCAGCCGCAGGCGCAGCGTGCCCAGGAAGTCGAGGTAGAGCTCTCCGTCCACGGTCTGCGAGATCGACGGCTCGTCGATCCTGGTGCGGAGGTCCTCCAGCACGTGCCCCAGGGCGCCGCACGTGGCGCGGGCCACCCCGTCGCGCCCCACGAGCTGGCCGTAGCGCCGGGCCGAGCCCTCGACGATCTCGCCGACGTGGGCGTTGACCTCGAAGAAGTTGCTGCTGTGCCCCTGCGCCAGGGCCACCTGGATCTGCTGGTAGAAGACCTGGCTGCCGATCATGCGCGTGGTGAAGAAGCCGCCGTACTGCCCGAGGACCGCGGTGCGGAAGCCTGCCGTCTCGGCGTTCACCTCGTCGCTGCAGGCGAAGAGCGCCGGGTAGAGGGCCACCCGCGGCCAACCCGCGAGCAGGAAGTCGTGGACCGCCCGGTAGAGCGGCTCGGCGTGATAGCGGGTGCCCCTGACCAGCGACTGCGCCAGCATCGCCCGATGCTAGCACCGGTGCGGGGCGGCCGGGAAGGCGGCCGTGAGCGGCGCCCCCACCTTGCGCGGCGAGGCCGGACCCGTCTACGATGAGCCGGAGCTCTCGACCCGATCCCAGGAGCCTCGATGCCGGCACCCCGCGCTCCCCGCCCCGCGTCCCCTGGCCCGCTGGCCCCGTGCCTCCTCGCCCTGGCCGCGCTGCTGGCCGCCTGCGGCGCGACCAGCGTCGACGACGGCGACGTGGACCGCAACCCGCGCCTCGTCGACGGGGTGAGCATCCGCGACATCGCGGTCTTCCAGGCGGTCAAGGTGCCCATCGTCCAGAACGGCACCCCGGTGGTGGATCGCGCCGTGCCGCTGCTCGTGAGCCGTGGCGGCATGATGCGGGTCTACGTGGACCTGGCCGGCGACTGGGTGGGCCGCGAGCTGACGGCCGAGCTGGTGCTGGCGAGCCAGGCCACGGAGCCGGTGGTGCTCACGGACGTGCGCACGCTCGCGGGCCCGTCGAGCGACTCCGACCCCGCCTCGGTCTTCGCCTTCCCGCTCGCCGACGCCGACATGGCTGGCGACACGGCCTACCAGGTTCGCATCACCGCCCCCGACGCCGCGCGCGTGCCCGAGGGACAGGTCCACCCCGCGCGCTACCCGTCGGACGGCACGTCGGCGGGGTTCGCGCCCCTCTTCGACGACGCGGGCGGCCTCAACTTGGTGCTGGTGCCGGTGCGCTACGACACGGACAGCTCCGGCCGCCTCCCCGACATGAGCACCGAGCAGCTGGCGCGCTACGACGGGATCCTGCGCACCATGTACCCGCTCGTCACGGTCAACCTCACCATCCACGACCCCATCCCCTACAACTACCCGGCCGGCTGGGCGGGATTCGACTTCGGCGCGCTCAACGACGACCTCATGGACCTGCGCGAGTCCGAGAATGCCCCCGACGACGCCTACTACTTCGGGCTGGTCATGCCCGACGACACGTTCGACCACTACTGCGGCGGCGGCTGCGTGCTGGGGCAGAGCTTCCTGGTCAGCCGGGTTGGGGACGCCTTCCTCCGCGTCGGCGGCGGGGTCGGCTTCCCCGGGGAGGAGTCCGCCGTCACGCTGGCCCACGAGGTGGGGCACCAGCACGGTCGCGAGCACGCGCCCTGCGACGTTCCCGATCCCGACCCCGACTACCCCTACAGCAACGGGAGCATCGGCGTGTGGGGGTACGACCTGCGCGCCAACGCGTTCAAGGACCCGGCCACGAGCAAGGACTACATGAGCTACTGCGAGCGCGTCTGGACGTCGGACTACACGTACATCGGGATCTTCGACCGTGTGCTCGCGGTCAACGCCCTGCCCAAGAGCCGCGTCCACGGGCCGGCCATGCTGCACGCGGCCCTGACCCTCGGCGTCGCCGCCGACGGGACCCTCACGCCGCGCCGCACGGTGCGGCTGCGCGACCTGCCCCACACCGGGCGACGGCCGGCCCGCCTGCTGCGCGCCGATGGCAGCCTGCTGCGCACGATCGAGGCGGCGCTGGCGCCCCACGGCCACGGCGGCACCGGCACGCTCTTCATCGCCGAGCCGCCCGCGGACGCCGTCTTCCTCGAGGTCACGACCTGGGACACGTCCGCGCTCCGGCGCGTGCGCCTGCGCTAGGCGCACCGGCGGCCTGCGGCACGTCCCACGCCGCGCGCCTACGCGCTGGCCAGCAGCTCCCCGACCCTGAGGAGCCACGCCTCGGCCAGCGCGCCGCCCTCGTCGACGGCCGTGGCGACGAAGGCTGCCAGCGCCGGGTCGGCCGCGCGCTCCACGACCCACGACGGGATGGGCGCAGCCCGCCGGCACAGGGCCAGCAACGCGCCGGCGGCCTTGGGATCGACGGCCGCCGGGGCGCCCCCCTGCTACCCTGAGTCCCGCTGGACGTGCCCGCCCGGCGGGCCTGCGGAGGCGGTACGAACGATGAGCGAGCGTGGCGGCGGCATCACCAGGCGAGGGTGGCTCGGCGGAGTCGCGGGCAGCGCGGCGGTGCTGGCCTTCGGCCCGCGGCTCGCGTTCGCGGCGCCGGCGAGGGCGCGCGGCGATCGACACGATGCTGACGGACCGCACCGACGTGACGGTGAGCCTGCCGGTCCTCAAGGACCACCGCACCGCGGGCATGACCCTGGCCCTCAAGAACATCGCCTTCGGCTGCTACGACCACTACACCTTCGCGCACCAGGGCAACTGCGAGCCCTTCATCTCGGAGGGGTACGAGCACTGCGTCAAGCACGCGCAGATCCCGCTCATCATCATGGACGCCACCTCGGCGTGCTACGACGACGGCCCGCGCCCCTCCGACGCCGGGCGCCTCTGGCGCGAGAACGCCATCTACCTCGCGACCGACCCGGTGGCGCTCGACGTGGTGTGCCGCAAGGTGATCGACGCCAAGCGTCGGGAGAAGCGCCTCGGCGACAAGACGCGCGAGAGCCGCCACATCGAGAACGCGGCGCGGAAGGGCGTGGGCGACCTCGCCTAGATCGACGTGGTGAAGATCAAGGTGTGACCGGCGGCGCCGTGACCGCCCGGCGGTGAGGGCGTGATCGCCCTCTTTACACCCGCGACGCGCGCGCCGAAGATGATCGCATGGGAAACGTCGTGCGCCTCGCAGGCGGGCTCGTGATCGTGCTGACCCTCGGCCTGGCGGGCTGCCCGCCCATGGCGCCGTGCGGCCCCGACACCTGCTCCGGATGCTGCCGGGACGACGTGTGCCACGAGAGCTGGAACCAGTCGGGCCAGGCCTGCGGCAGCGGCGGCGAGGCCTGCCTGGACTGCGGCGTGGGCAGCGATCGCTGCCAGCAAGGGGCGTGCATCCCCTGCGCCGCGGCGAACTGCACCGGCTGCTGCGACGGGCCCGGGTGCCGGCTGGGCGACTCACGGGAGGCGGGCGGCGCCGAGGGAGCGCAGTGCAGGGACTGCGCGGCGCTCGGGCAGCTCTGCACCGCGTCCCAGCACTGCGAGGCGTGCGGGCCGGGCAACTGCCCGGGCTGCTGCCTGAGCGACGGCACGTGCCAGTACGAGCCCATCCGGGCGGCCTGCGGAGTGGCCGGCGCCGCCTGCGTCGACTGCGTCCCCGACCGGCTGTTCTGCCATGAGGGAGCGTGTGTGCCGTGCGGTGCGGGGAATTGCAGTGGCTGCTGCCTGCCCGACGGTGACTGCAACGCCGAGGAGACCGCGTCGACGTGTGGCCTCGGCGGCGTGCCGTGCGACGACTGCATCGCCCGCGGCCAGATGTGCACCTGGTACGACGTGCACCGGTGTGTCGACTGCCAGGCGACCACGTGCGCCGGCTGCTGCGACCCCGACGGCCAGTGCCAGTGGGGGAGCGAGGACCAGGAGTGCGGCTACAACGGCCACGCGTGCGTGGACTGCACCCTGACCGGGCTGCACTGCGACAACGCGATCTGCCGGTAGCCGGCTGAAGGGGGAGTCCGAGGGGATCTGGGGGGTGGTCGGGGAGCGGGCGAGGACCGCGCTACCTGCAGCGCGACTTGACGCAGCTGTTCGTGCAGCACTGGCTGGCGGCGCTGCAGGAGAGGCCCGCGGCCTTGCACACCGGCGGGGACGCGAGGTAGTCGTACGCGGCCTTGGCCTGCACGAGGCCGTTGCCGTAGTAGTTGTCGCGACCGGCCGTGCCGAGATCCTTCGCGGTCCTCTCGAGCGCGTCGCGCACCTGCTGGTTGATCCGGGTCGGGAAGTAGCTCCAGATGAGCGCCGCGACGCCGGAGACGTGCGGGGTCGCCATGGAGGTGCCGTTCCACGCCTCGTAGCCGCTCGCCGGCTTCTCGAGGCTCACGAAGACCTGGCCGACCGCGCCCCCTCGCGGGGCGTCGGGTCAGGCGGGCTGCGGGGCGCGCCCCTTCGCGGCCAGCAGCTCCTGGTACATCGCCAGGGTCCGCTGCGCGATCGAGGTCCAGGAGAAGTGGTCCTCGACCCGCTGGCGGCCGGCGAGCCCCAGCCGCCGGGCCCACTGCCGGTCACGCAGGACGCGGTTCAGGGCGTCGGCGAGCGCCCTGGGATCGGCCGGCGGCACCAGCAGCCCCGTCTCCTCCGGGACGACCACCTCCTGGATCCCCCCCACCGCGCTCGCAACGACCGGGCGCTCCGTGGCCATGGCCTCGAGGTTGATGATGCCGAAGGGCTCGTACACCGAGGGGCAGGCGAAGACGACGCAGTGGGAGTAGAGCTCGATGTACTGCTCTTTGCGCAGCAGGTAGTTGATCCATTGGACGCGCGGCTGCTCCTTCACCTTGGCCAGGATCTCCTCCTCGATCTCCGGCGTGTCGGGCGCGCTGGTGCAGCAGACGCACTTCACGCCGGGGTCGACGTGCTTCATCGCCTCGACGAGGTGCACCATCCCCTTCTGCCGCGAGGTGCGGCCGACGAACAGGATGTAGTCCCCCTCGATGCCGAAGTGCCGGCGCGTGTCGCTCGTGGCGAGCGGCTTCCACGTGTTGAGGTCGATCCCGTTGTGGACGACCACCACCCGCTCGGGCGGGAGGTTGAAGTTCTCGAGGATCTCGCCGCGCGATTGCCGCGACACGGCGACGACACGGTCGGCGTTCTCGAGGGCGAGGCGCTCGACCCACGAGCTGAGGTGGTAGGAGCGCCCGAGCTGCTCCTCCTTCCATGGGCGCAGCGGCTCGAGGCTGTGCACCGTGGCCACGTACGGGATGTCGTAGAGGAGCTTGCCCATGAAGCCAGCGAAGGCGGAGTACCAGGTGTGCGAGTGGACGAGGTCGCTGTCCATCCGGTCGCGCACGATCGAGAGGTCGGTCGAGAAGGTGCCGAGGACGCTGTTGAAGAGCTTGTCCTCCCCCTCCGACATCCGGCTCCAGGGCTGGTAGCCCTTGACCCGCAGGCGGGGCAGCGTCTCGTCCTGCTCGCCGAAGGTGCGCACCTCGACGTCGATGAGGTACGACAGCTCGCGCGCCAGGTTCTCGATGTGGACGCCGGCGCCGCCGTAGACGTGCGGGGGGTACTCCTTCGTCAGGAACGTGACCTTCATCTGCTCCTCCATCTCCCTCGAGTGACCCGGGCGCGGACGTGCTCCGCACCCTCGGGCCGCGGCATGATAGCACGCGCCGCGCGCTCGTCGACCCGCTCCGCCCGGCTGCGGTGCAGTTCTGCTGCGTAGGATCAGTAGCCGCCGCCCCGGTGGACGATCGTCCCCAGCTCGCCCACGACCCAGACGTCGGTGGCGCCGGCCCCACTCGCGGGCCACGCGCCCGTCGCACCGCTCCGCCACCCTGCCGTGAGGTGGGGCCAGGCAGGGTGGCCACCGTCGTCCGCGGCGCCGCGATCCACGCCGCCACCGTTCCGCTGCTGCGGGGCGAGGTTGTCGCCACAACCGACGCTCGCCGGGGCGAGCACCGCAGCCAGGAGCGCCGGCCAGAGCAGCGCGGCACGCGACGGAGCGCCGAGCCACGTGCCCGACTGCACCGTCGAACCTGCCCCGGGCGGCCGATCCCTCCTCATGCCTGCCCGACCCCCGTGCCCCGGCCCTTCTACCGCCTCCGGTAGACCTCGCGCCGGTGGCCGATCCGGACCGCCAGCACGAGAAGAACGTCGTCGTGGATGGCGTAGATGACCCGGTAGCTCCCGACCCGGATGCGCCACAGGTCGTCCTCGCCGGCCATCTTCACGCAGCCGGGCGGGCGCGGGTCCCCGCCCAGCGCGTCGTTCTTGCCGCGCAGGCGCTCTTGCGCGGCCCGAGACAGACTCTCCAGCGCCCGGAGCGCCGCCGGCCTCAACTCGACCGTGTAGGGCACGGGGTCAGAGCCCCAGGTCGCGCTTGACCTTCTCCCACGGGATGTTCGGCCCCGGCTCCCGCAGGGCCTCGCGCGCGGCCTCCAGGTCGAGCCGATCCTCCAGCTCCTCCAGCAGCTCCAAATCCTCGACCGGCACGATGGCGGCCACGTCCTTGCCGCCCTTCTGGAGCACGATGCGCTCGCCCTTCCGCGCCACGCGGTCGAGCGTCCCGGTGAAGTCCTTGCGGGCCGCCGCTGTGGTCACGCGCGTCATGATCCAAGTGTACCCCTCCCCCCCGGGGCCGACAAGGCGCGCGACCGCGAGCACCCTGCGGACGGCCATCGACCTGCTCGAAAGCGGGCCGGCGTGGGCCACAGGTGGGCCACGGGGACGGAACGTAACCAACGAGGA
>JACRCY010000469.1 GCA_016218785.1 Deltaproteobacteria bacterium | reverse complement strand
CGCAGGCGCCGCAGCCGGCTCAGGCGCCGGCGCCGACGCCGGTGCAGCTGCAGGCGAAGCGCAGCGGGCAGGGGCCCAGCGCTGCGGCCCAGGCGCCGGCCGAGCCGGCCCCGGGCAAGGAGGAGGCCGAGTCGGGCTACCACCGGCGCCAGGGCGCCGGCGGCCCGGCGGCCCCCCCGCCTCCAGCGCCGGCCCGGCAGCGCGGCGCGGAGAGCTCGCTCGGCAGCCGCGACGAGAACGCCAGCGACAAGGCCGGCGGAGGGTTCGCCCAGGCGCCGCCTGACGAGCGCACCCGCATGCGCGCCAACGTGGACTACAAGAACGCGATGGGCGTCGGGTGCGAGAAGCAGCTCAAGCTCCTCGAGGATTTCGTCACCAGGTACCCGTGGGACAGCCGCGTGAAGGAGGCCAGGATCCGCATTGCGGTCTGCCGCGCCCGCCTCACGGGCAAGTCCGAGGACGTCGACGACGTGCTGCGCAACATCGAGGGGGACCGGCAGAAGAAGTCGCTCCACGAGGCCGAGCAGCGCGCGACCCCCGATCGCTACTCGCCGCTGCGCAAGGCCCCGGCGCGGCCCATGGCGGAGAAGCAGACCTACAAGAAGGCGGGCAAGCTGGCGCCCAAGCCGGCGGCGGCGCAGCCGGGCGCGCCCGCCCGGGCGGAGCGCGTGCAGCAGGCGGCCCAGGCGCCGCCCAAGGCGCCAGCCGAGAAGCCCGTGGCCAAGGCCAAGGCGGCTCCCGCCAAGGCGGCCGCGCCCACGGCCACCGCGGCCGCGCCCACGGCCACCGCGGCCAAGGGGAAGAAGGCGGCGCCGCCCAAGGCGGACGAGAAGTCGAAGTCGAAGCCCGCCGCCGCCGAGACCACCTCGAAGTAGCGCAGGCTCGCCCTGGGCCGGCCGGGCCGGAGCCGCCTCACAGCAGGGGCAGTTGACCGCCGGGCGTGGCCGCCGGGCCAGCGGGGACGAGCAGGCCGGCGAGGTACGGGTGCGGCCAGGACTTCCGCGCCTCGGGAGGCAGCCGGCCGGTGCGCCGCGCATAGGCCTGCAGGAACGCGCGGGTCGGCGCGTTGCAGTACCCGCCGCCGCCGAGCGGACCGAACTCCCTCGCGTACCGCGCGGCGATGAGCGCGAACAGCTCGTCGCGCCGCGCCTTGGCGAGCACCGAGGCCGCCGCCACGGCCACGTGCGCGTCCTCGCCATGGTCCACGGCCTCGAGGTGCGGTACGTGCGCCCGGAGCGCGCCGAACACGCGCGCGCCGTCGCACACGATCCGGGCGACCGGCGGCGCAGCGCCGAGGAGCGCGAGCGCCACCTCGCGCTCGAGGCGGTTGAGGTTGCCGCCGCCGACCGCGCGGTCCACGGCCTCGAGCTCGACCACGCGGATCGCGGCGAAGCATGCCACCTCTCGGATGCGGGGGGCGAGCGCGGCGCGCGCGCCGCGGGCCGCAGCACCCGAGCCGAAGGACTTCGAGTCGCGGACGCCGAGGCGCCTGAGGGCCCGGGCCCCGGCGCCGTCCACGGCCACGGCCGCCAGCACCATGGGGCCGAGGGCCGGGCCGCGCCCCGCCTCGTCGATGCCGAGGGTGACGCGGGGGCGGCGCACGCGGCGGCTCACCGCGCCTCGGGGAGCGCCGCGGCGAAGGCCTCCAAGGGGGCGAAGACGCGCTCCTCGAGGTCGAAGCGGCGGAGGCGGACCTCGTCCGCCAGCGAGCGCAGCCGCGCGTCGGCGTCGTCGAAGAAGCGCGCGGCGAAGGCCTCGAGGGGCGTGGTCAGCTCGGCCTCGAGGTCGACGCCCGTGCGGCCGAGCGCGTCGCGGATCGCGGCCTCCGTGAGCTCGACGCGCGGCAGGACGCGGGTGAAGAAGTCGTCCACGCGGCCGCCGCGCAGGTAGCCGCGCATGAACGCGCGGTAGCGGCCGTAGACCTCCTCGCGCAGCTTGGCGAACGGATCGCGCCGCGTGCCGGGCGGGCGCCCCCCCAGCGCGGGCCCGATGGCGCGGATCGCCGCCTCCACGCGGGCCTGGCTGGGGTTGAGCTCGCCGAGGACGCGGCCGAGGGAGCCCTGGACCAGGGACTCGGTGTGCTCGTCCATGAGGTCGAGCAGGAAATCCCGGTCGGCCGGAGCAGCCTCGTTGGAGCCGAACGGCCAGCGGCGGGGCCGGGCGAAGTCCAGCACCTCGCGTGCGGCCGCACGGTAGCCCGCCTCGGCGTCCCGTAGGAGCGCCATCCGCTCCCGGGGCAGGAAGCTCCGCGCGAGGCCGCGCCGCGCCTCGCTCACGGCGGCGCCGGCGTCGGCGAGGGCCTGCAGGGCGCCGTCCAGCTCGACGGTGGCCGTGCGCGCGCGCTCCGCGCCGGCCGCGACCAGCGCCGTGGCGCGGGCGACGCACGAGGCGCGCTTGAGGGCGCGGCCCCGCGAGTAGAAGCGCTCCTCGAGCAGCGCGCCGAGCTCCGGGTAGCGCGAGGCGGCGATCTGCGCGGCGTCGTGCCCCTGGCGGCCGCGGAGCGCCTCCCGCGCGGAGAAGGGCTGCAGCGCCTCGAGCAGCTCGCCGAACTCCTCCTGGAGGTGCGCGAGGATCGCGGCCTCCTCCGCGGGCGTGGCGCGGTCGATCTTGTTCACCACGCCGAGGATCTTCTTGTGCTCCCGGGCGATGGCGGCGAGCGCCTCGGCCTCGGTCTGCTTCCCGGCCTGGCCCACGGTGAAGAGCCACACCACGGCGTCGGCCTGCGCGATGAAGTCCCGGGCCACCTGCTCGTGCTCGGTCATGATCGAGTTCAGGCCGGGCGTATCCACGAGGTTGACGCGCAAGAGGGCGTCGAGCGGGTAGAGCACCTCGACCACCCGGATCTCGCGGGCCGCCGCGGCGTCGATGCCGCGCAGCAGCGCCGGCACCTCCGCCCACGGGACGTCCCGGGAGCGGTCGTCGCGGTACAGGACGCGCCCCATGCGCTCGGTGCCGTACTTGAGCACGTTGATGGTCGCGGTGGTGGGCGTGATGCCCATGGGCGCGACCTCCTCGCCGAGCAGCGCGTTGACGAAGGTCGACTTGCCGCTGTTGAACTCCCCCATCACCGTGACCAGCAGGGGGCGGTCGAAGACCTCGACCAGCCCCGCGGCGGCCGGGGCGAGATCTCCCACCTCGCGGTGGCCGAGCAGGTGGTCGTGGAGCCGGCGCAGCACCACGTAGAGGTCGGGGCGGCCGCCCGCGGGGAGGGCGCCCCGACGGTAGGCCTCGGTCAGCAGGGCGCGGGCCGCGGCGTCGTCCGGCGCCAGGCGGAGCGCGGCGCGCAGCTCGGTGGCGGCGTCGGCCGCGTCGCCCCGCGCCAGGGCGAGGCGGCCGAGGCCCAGGCGCGCGTGCCGGTTGTCGCGGAGCGCGATGGAGCGCCGGAGCAGCGCGCCGCCCGGGCCCTCCTCGCCCCGGGCCGCGGCCGCGAGTCCCTGGGCCGCGAGGGCCATGGCGTCGTCCGGCGAGCGCTTGAGGAGCCGCGTGGCCCAGGCGTCGGCGCGGTCGAGGTCCGGCACGCGCAGCGCGGTCTCGAGCGCGAAGCAGAGGAGCGGGCCGACGTCCGGCAACGTGACCTCCTGGTCGCCGGCCGCGTCCAGGGAGTGGTCGAGCGCCGCCAGCGCGGCGGCGTCGTTGCGAGCCTGCGCATGGACGCGGGCCACCAGGCCGTGGGCGGCCGCGTCGCGCGGCGCGTGCTGCAGGGCCTGGAGCGCGGCCTGGAGCGCGGCGGGGAATTCCCCCAGGAGGAGGCGGGCCCGGGCCAGCCCGCCGAGGGCGCCGGCGTCGTGCTCGTCTCGCGCGATCGCGCGGGTGAACGCGTGGGCCGCGAGCGCCGGGTGATCGGGCAGGTACGCGTCGCCGAGAGTGCGCAGCACGCCGGCCGGTGGCGACTCACCCCGGGTCGCGCGCTCGAGCGCGGCGCGGGCGCGGTCCCGGTCGCCGGCCAGCAGCAGGGCCTGCCCGAGGAGCGCGTGCCCCTCGGGCTCGCCCTCGTCCGCGGCCACGGCCTTGCGCAGCTCGCGCACCGCCCGGTCGTAGGCGCCCTCGCGCAGGTGGACCTCGCCCGAGAGCCGGTAGATCTCGGCGAGCGCCTCGGGCCTGGCCGCGGCGCCGCCGAGCGCGCGGCGCAGCGTCTGGCGGGCGGCCTCGAGATCTCCGGCATCGCGGTGCACCGCGGCCAGGGCCAGGAGCACCTCGAGGGAGCCGTCCGACCCGGTGGCCCGCTCGAGGGCGGCCACGGCGCGCGACCGGTCGCCGCGCCGGGCGTGACACAGCCCGAGGAGGTACCAGGCGCGCAGGTAGGCGGAGTCGATGGCGAGGGCGTGCTCCAGCTCGCGCACGGCGCCCTCGAGGTCGCCGCGGTCCAGGAGCGCCGCGCCCAGGTCGGCCGCCGCGCGGGCCTCGTCGGCGACCACCACCTCGTCGAAGAGGCGCTCGATGCGACCCGTGATACGGTCGAGGATGCCCATGGCGAGGGGGCCCGGCTTGCGCCCGCTAGTTCGGGCTGGTCGGTCCGGCGGCCGGCGTCCCGGCGGCCGGGGAGGGATCCGGCGCTGGCGCGGGCCCCGGCCCCGGCCCGTCGCCGCCCGCCGCCCACAGGTCGGCGCGCACGGCCTCCAGCTCGCGCTCCACGGCGCCGAGCTCGGCCGCCTGGGCGTCGAGGTCGCGCTCGCGCGCGGCCCGGTCCGCGGCGCTCTGGCGCCGCTCCTGGAGCGCCTGGTCGAGGATCTCGGAGATCCCGCGCTCGAGCGTCTCGCCCGCCTGGGTCACGAAGTCCGTCAGGCGCTCGCCGAAGCCGTCGATGGCCTCCTCGAAACGGGGAGCCAGCGCCTGACCCGCGGCCCGGATCACCTGCGGCGCCTGGACCTTGGCCTGCTCCTTGATCTTGCCCAGGGCCCGCTCGCGCAGGAGCACGGCCAGGAGCGGCGCGGCCACGGTCAGGATGCCGCCCACGACCATGTTCACGAACAGGAAGATGGTGGTGCCGAACGCGCCCAGGGCCACGGTGGCCAGGTCGTACTTGAAGAGGTCCACGTCGATGGGGATGGCGGCCTTCTGCTCGCCGAGCTGCGCGGCCAGGGTCTCCATCAGCTCGCCGACGTTCTCGTTGGTGATCTGGATGATCTCCTCGGCCAGGGTCTCGAGCAGCGCGGCGACGTGCTCCCCTTCCTCCTCGGCCCACGCCTTGAAGGTGTCCTTGATGTAGTCCTCGAGGTAGCGCTGCACCTCGTCGGCCGACGCCTTCTCGATCTGCGGCGGCAGGCTCGCGGCGAAGGCCAGGACGAAGGCCTCGAGGTCGAGGCGGGCCTTGGCCTTGATGGCCTGGGTCTCGGCGCGGATGCGCTCCTGCTGCGACCGCACCGTCGCCAGCGTGCCCGCGAGCCGCGCCCGCACGCGGCCGATGCGCTCCTCCAGCTCGTCGAGCTGGAGCGCCAGGGAGCGGCGCTTGATGCCGAGGTTCTGGTGCAGGTAGGCGGCGGTGCGCAGCCCGTCGTTGACCGAGTTGTCGAGCAGCACGCGGCCGCGGTCGTCGACCAGGAAGCGGCGCAGGTGCGCGAGGAACGGCGGGAACCCGCTGCCGCCCACCTCGCCGCGGGACGCCAGCTTCGCCGAGAGGGGGAAGATCTCGGTCTCGCCCACGAGGGCGCCGACGTGCTCGCGCGCGTAGGCCAGGCAGGCGCGGGCCTCCTCGGCGTCGAGGAGGTCGATCTTGTTGAGCACGAAGAGCAGCTTGTCGCGCGAGCGCTTGAGGATGCGCTGGGTCAGGAACGACCGCTCGCTCGCCTTGAGCACCTGCGTCGCGTCGAGCAGGAAGATGACGGCGTCGGCGCGCGGGAGGTAGCCGAACGTGATCTCGGCGCGCTGCTCGTTGATGTCGTTGACCCCGGGGGTGTCGACCAGGGTCACGCGGTCGCGCAGGATGTCGGCGGGGAAGCCCACCTCGACCACGTGGACCTGCGCCGTGTGGCTCCCCTCCACCGTGAGCCACTGGGCGAGATCTCCGGGCTCGATCTCGACGCGGCGGCCGTCCTCGAGGATGGCCGCGGCCCACGGTTTCTCGGCGAAGACCACGTGGTTGAGCGCGGCCGTGGTCGGCGTGATGCCGACCGGCAAGAGCTCCTGGCCCAGGAGGGCGTTCACGAACGTGGTCTTGCCGTGGTTGAACTCGCCCAGGACCACCAGGTGGAACCGCTCCTCGGCGAGCTTGGGCAGCCGCTTGCCGGTGATGTCGGCCTGCAGCGAGCGCATGCCGATGGCGCCCGCCAGGGAGCCCAGGCGCCCCAGGGCCCCGAGGATCCGCTCCTTGCTGCGCTGGAACGAGGTGAGCATGTCGCCTCCGGCGGCGGTCACAGCAGCCCGTGGATCTGCGCGTCGCAGGTGTGGGTGGTGGTGCCGCCCTCGAGGCCGAGGGCGCCGCGGAAATACGCGGTACCGCTGAAGGCGCGCAGCGCCGTGAGCCGCCCCGCGAGGTGCGGCTGCGCGGCGAGGTCGCCGAGGCGGGCGAGCGGCTGGTTCGACTCCCCCAGCGCGTCCAGGTACTCGCCGCCGGAGATCTCGTCGAAGCGCTGGCGCGAGCCGAGCGTCTCGATGAGCACGGCCCGGATGGAGGTCGGCAGGCTCCGCGTGCAGAGGAGGCCGGCCCGGTCGGCCGTCACCTGCGCCCGACGGGCCCACGTGCGCAAGGCCAGGCTCGCGGGCGCGCTGGCCCACTTGATCACCCGGCCGCCCCCCTCGCGCAGGAAGTGGAGCGTGGTCAGGAAGAGGGTGTGATGGTTGTGCACGTGGCCGAAGGCTCCGCCCACGAGGTGGTGCAGGTCCTCGGCGGACAGCTCGGCGAGCAGGCGCTCAGCGAGGACCACGTACGGGCGCTCGTTGGTGCCGAGCGTCATGACGGCGCGGGCCGTGGGGGCCGGGGTGACGTACAGGGGGGGCAGGGGGATGTGGAGCGTGGCGGCGCAGGAGACGGCCGCCCGGTGGAGCGCCGGGTGGCTCTCCTCGGTCACGCGCCGGGCCTCGCCCAGCAGGCGCTCCTCGCCCATCCCCTTCCACAGGCGCACCGCCGCCTCCACGGCGAGCGTGACCGGGCGCACTTTCTCCAGCGAGCGGAGGATCTTGAGGTCGGCGCCGTAGGCGTAGGCCGCGCCCTCGCGGAGCCGGGCCTCCTCCGCGCCGCGGCGCTCGCGCACGTACCGTTGGAAGCTCAGCTCGATCTCGACCATGGCTCTCCCTCGGGGCGGCGCGGCCCTGGCACCCGGCCCCGCCTGGGCGGGGCCGGCGCTGGTCAAAGGTACATGAGGGGGCCCGCGGGAGCAACGCGCCGACCGGTAGCTGCGGTGGCCAGGCGGTCGCGCCGACCCCGGCGGTCGCCTGGGCTCCGTCGCGGCCCCGGCGCGCGGCGCGCGGCGTGCGTGCGAGGCGCGCACGCTCGACGAGCCGCCAGCCGCGGCTACCGCACGCCGTGTGACGCGCGCAAGCAAGGGACCGTCGTTGGGGCACCGCTGGAGCGGCCCCCGGGGGCCGGCTCTCGGCCACCGCCGGGGCGCCCCCGGGGCGCGCTCATGGGACGCGCCCCCCGACGCAGCGAGCAACCACAACCGGCGAGCGGCCAACCTCTCGCACCGGCCACCTCTCGCTCTGGTGGCGATCACGCCTGCGCCCCCTCGCGCCCTGAGTCTCCCAGAGCAGGGCGTGCGAACGTACGCTCCGCCCATGGACCACTGCCTCGGTGCCCACCGGGCGCTCTGCGGCGCACTCATCTGGCTCTGCCTTCGCCTCACCCTCGCCGTCCACCGGCACGAGCAGCGCACCCAGCGCCGCGCTCGGAGCCTGAGGGGCTCCCTGCGCCGCGTGTGGCGCTCCTTCCTCCAGCGCCGCGGCCGCCTGCCGTATGTGCCGCGCCGCCGGCCCGCGTGGAATCGGACCCCGCCGCACCTCGAGGAGGAAGTCGTCCGCCTCCACGTCGACCAGCCCCAGCTCGGCACCGGCCAGCTCATGCGCCTGGCGGAGCGCGTCCTCGCCCTTCCGCGCCGCCCGCGAGACGTTTCGCCAGATCGTCATCCGCCGGCGCGAGCTGGTCGTCGAGCTCGAGGACGCACGGCGGCGCCGGCCGCGGCGCATCCACGTGACGCGGCCGGGCAGCCTCTGGGGCATCTTCTTGACGCTGGTCTGGGTCCTCGGCTTCTGGCCCGTGTGGGTGCTCGGCGCGGTCGACTATCACGGCAGCCGCCTCGTCGCCTTCGAGCGAGTGGGCTGGCCGAGCGCCCACGCGGTGACCCGGGCGCTGAGCCGTGCGTTCGACCAGCAGGGCGCGCCCGCGCGCCTCCTCACCGACCGAGGCCCCGCGTTCACCGCCACCACGTTGGCGGATCTGTGCGCCGCCCGCGGCGTGCGCCAGGTCCTCATCCGCCCCGGGCATTGCTGGACCAACGGCCGGATCGAGCGGGTGTTCCGGACCTTCAAGCAGACGGTCTTCGGCCTCATCTGGCTCTTCGCCAGCACCCGCGAGATCGACCGCTACTGCGGCGACTTCCGCCGCTGATACAACGCCGACCGCCCGCATTCGCGCTTCGCTGGCCGCACGCCCGACGAGGTCTTCTTCGGCCGGCCGAAGCAGCTGCGGCCCCTGGGCCGCATCGACTACTTCGACGGCCAACTCCGCTGGTACCGTTTCGGCTGACGCCCCTGCGCCGGCGAGGCTGTCGGTCCGGCGCGTCGCTCTTTGACAACTCCTCGCGGTCCCCCTCGCACTCGTTGCCGCGGCCGCTCCTTGCCCAGGGTCGGCCACCTCGCGGTCGAAAACGGGCGCCGACGGGACCGCCGTTGCGGCGTGGGCGGTCGCGTGGGCACTACACTCCGCCAGGGGCGCGGGGAGGCTGCGCCGCAGCACGGGCCGGCGAGGGGCGCGCTACTTGTTGTCTTCGTCGAGCAGTTTCAATTCTTCGCGGGAGTAGCGACGGAGGAGGGCTGAGGTCACGAAGGGGGTCCCACGCTTGCGTCGCTTGTAGCGAGCCCGCTCGACGAACTGAGGCACCCCGGCAGCCAGTTTCTCGACCGACCGCGCGTTGAGGTTCATGCCGATCCCGAAGAAACACTCGGCGTGGTGCCCTGATCGCACGTCCACGGCCCATGGCTCGGCCACCGAGAGCCAGTCCTCCTCCCGAACCATACCAGCGCGAACGAGGGGCTGGCGCCGGCACAGGCGAACAAGCCACTCATGATCCTGCGTCGTCGGCGCTTCCAGGGACTGCGCCGGAACGACGAGGAGGGAGTAGGTCAGCTTCTCGCCATCTGCATCGCGCCCCAGCCCCATTTCGTAGAACGCGACATGCAAGGTGTACGCCCTCTGCGCGAGGCGGATGTCGGTACCGGCGACGGGAGGTAGCACCATGCGCAGGGCGACATCATCAAGCAGCCAGGCCAAGTGCAGGGCGTCGGCGAGTGAGCCGCCATGCGCGCGCGCGAACTCCCTCAGAACATTCGCAGGGCCAGTGCTTCTCATGCGTGGCGTCCGGATTTCAGTCCCGGCCGCGGCGCGCCGCAGGCGCGCCCCCCGGGGGCGCGGCGACTCGTGCAACGGATGGCACTGCCATGCGGCGCGTGACGCACTTGCCCGCGATGGAGCTACCTGCCGGCAGTGGCCGACCACTGGCGCTCTATTACCGACGCCAGTTCCTTGCGTGCGTCCTCGTAGCCGCGCTGTCTTGCGGCGGCGTTGGCCGGAGCTTCGCCAAAGACACCGACTGCGTTCGTCATCCACCCACTCGCGCCAGCCATCCAACCCTCGACGTACGCGATTGCCTCAGGGCGCCCTTCGCCGTCGACGTGGGCGAGGTCTGGAAGGATCTTCGGCCAGAGCTCTCGCGCCATGACGCTCATCACCAGGGTCACGCACGCGTCGCAGATATACGTGCGCCAGCCGCCCGCGACGAGCTTCCGGCACTCCTCGCGGCGCTTGCCGCAGAAGGAACACTTGGGGCCGAACATCACTACACCGACGTGAGCCCGTAGCACCGGCTCGCACCTGCGAAGCGAGCCATCTGGTACTGGAGCCAAGAACGAGCGCGGCAGAGCAGAGGACCCGCTGGGAAGCCCGGCCCCGCAGGCATCGGGATTCCCCCGAAGTCGCAGAAGATGTAGCACATGGACGGCGGGGGTATACGGGGCAGCTCGCACGTCAGCGGCTTCACCCTTCCGCCGTAGTAGGCGGTGCTGCCTCCGATAGGGCCCGCGATCGGAGGATAGAACGGGAACGGGATAGGCACCTGCTCGCCCGTCGGGTCGTCGAACACGACCGGGTTGTTCGCCGCGTATGCGTAGGGGAGCTGGCCGGTGTATGGCTTGGGCGCGATGGCCTGGTCATCCGGAAGGCCGATCGTCTGGGGGTCGACCTGCGTGTACCGCCCGATCGCGGGATCGTAGTAGCGAGCGCCGTTATGCACGTCGCCCGGGAGCCCGAATTTCGTGGCGTCGTCGTACTGGCCCGGGAAGCGGATGGGGTTGTCGACGACGCGACCGTCGTCGGCCACTTCCTGGTTGAGCTGCACCTCGCCGAACGGCTCGTACCGGGCGGCCCAGACGATCTTCTGGTTCTGGTCGCTCATCCGCTGCGGGGTCCCGAGCCAGTCGTTGTGATGATAGTACAGCTCCATCGAGGCAACGGGCCCAACGGTGAAGGTGCAGGAGAAGATCGCCAGGGGCCCCACGACGGCAATGAGTGCGATGACTCCAAGTCCACGTGCCCGTCGCCTCAGTCCCCGGCCTCTCGCGCGCACGGCGCCCAGCGCGCTGATGCAGACCACCACGAGGGCGAGTCCCATGGCGCCCCCTCGGGCGCTGGTGAGGCCACCGGACACGCCGGGGCAGCCGGCGCAGCCGTTGCCGCCCGGGAGCTTCACGGTCAGGATCTCGTCGGCCAGCCGCTCCTGCGCCAGAATCTCGCCGCCGAAGTGGTAGTAGTTGCGTTCGGGCAGGTCCGCCGTCTGAGTCTGCGTGACGGGTAGGACGACGAGGATCTCGCTGATCAGCCGGTCCTGCTGATCGTACACGAAGGTCCAGCCGGTGCCGAGCACCTCGAGGATCTTCGCGGTCCGGCGCCCCTTCCAGTCGTACACGAAGCGCCAGAATGGAACGAAGTTCTTGCCGTCCGGCAGCACTGCCTCGCACGGCTGGCTGGGGTCGCGCGCCAACCCGAGCCGAGAGACCCTGCCCCAGCCGTCGTACTCGTAGCAGGTTGCGTCCGTGTAGGGCAGAATGCCTTGCACTGGCGCACAGGCCTGGGGCGTGGTCGTGACTCCGCCCGGCTCGTTGTGAGCCCGCCACAGCAGGTTCCCGCTCGCGTCGTAGTCGTAGCAGATGTCGTCGGCCATCGTGCCTTCGATCCAGGCGACTACGGCACGGATGTCGATGAGAGCCAACTGGTCAAGCAGGGCGGCGAGCGCCGCCTGCCGATCGGCGTCGCCCCGCGGCCCGTTCCAGAGGCTCCGATCCAGAACCAGCACGAGCTGCTCGCGCACCTTGCCCTGCGACAGCAACGCGCGCATGAAGGTCCGCTCCGTCACATGGTACTTCGCGAGGAACCGGGCGATGAGCCCGCCGATCCGGTTGAAGGACCGGCTTGCACGGCCTTCGGGGTGCTCGAACTCCCCGCGAATCGCCTCGACGAGCGCCTGGAAATCTGCCGCCATCTGGCTGCGGTCGACCTGCCCGGGATGACCGCCTTGGCATGGAGGCTTGGTCCCGATGCCTCCGTCCCCTGTCGCGGCGCTACCGTTGGAGCCGCCGCCACCCTTGCCGCCTTTGTCATCCTTCGGCCCGCCGTGTTGACCTGCATCGCGCTGCCGTTGCTCGGGGCCTCCGTCGTGGCAGCCCAGGCCCAGGCCCCAGTCCCGGCAGCCGTTGTTGTCGTGGCCGGCGGCCGCCCCGGCATCGGCGGGCTCGCAGTCCTCGGGTCCGAGGTGGGGATCCTTCACCCAGTACAGCCGATCGGAACTCGCGAGCGATCCGGTCGGCAGGCCGCCGTCGGCCACGCCAAGCGCCCCGGTCGTAGAGTAGACGTAGGCCTCCACGCGCCCCGGCGTCCCTGTGGAGCCGGTCCGCCACACCCGGTGGGTGCGGTTCCCGGCACTGGCCCCGGTGCCGTCCGCATTCGTGTAGCGGTAGGAGAAGCCCGTCACGCCGCCGTCGCCTATCACCGAAGGATTCAGAGCTGCGCCGACCAGCTGCCCCCGGCTGTCGTAGGAGTAGAACTCGTCGGTGTCCGTGAAGCCGGCGCCGCTGCGCCTGGTGTTGAGCGGCCGCTCCAGGCGGTCAGCCTTGACGAACTCGAGGCTCATCCTCGTCGCATCGCTCGGGTCGGTGACCTTCAGGTACTGGGGCTCGCCAAAGGGGGTAACGTTGCGCTCAAGCTTGAGGCCGTTCCCGTACGTGAGGGAGCCAACGCGCCCTTGAGAGTGCCACCCGACGTCCCTTGCAAGATCGACGGGGCTCCTAGACGGCGGCGTGAGCGTCATCTTGGCGTCGCGATCGGGGTCGTTCGAGTCGGGCACATAGTCGACGACCGAACCGTTGGGGTAAGTCACGCGGGCGACCTGGCCACCCGCGGCGTAGTCATAGCGCACGGTCTGGTCCTCATGGTTGGCAGAGCCGCGTGTCTCCTCTGTCAGCCGGCCTCGAGAATCGTACGAGAGCGTGGTCCAGATCGCGTTGTTGGTGACGAAGCAGAGCTGTCCGCTTCCACCGTCGCAGATGTCGTAGTCCTGCTGGAAGAACCCGCCGTTCGGATACGCGTATTGCTCACGCAGACGACCCACGCTGTCGTACGTGTACTCCACGGTCCGGTTCGCGGCGTCGACCCGCTTCGCCACCGCGCCCCGCGCCGTGTACTCGTATCTTGTCAGCCCGCCGTTCGCCGTGGTCGAGCTCACTAGCCGCCCCAGATCGTCGTACTCGAAGGTGGAGAGCGCGCTCGTCTCCTCGTTCTTCACACTGGTGAGGTTGCCGTCGCGGTCGTAGCCGTACGTCGCTCCATCAGCAGACTTCAGCCGTCCCCACTCGTAGGTGTAGTCCACCTGCCTGGTCTGTCCCGCCGGAGGTACGCTCGCCGGGTCGGCGTACTCGTGCCGCGTCTTGACGGCGCCTGACGCGTGGTCGTACTCGAGGGCAATCGCAGTCTGGCCGTCGTGCCCGAGAATCTCCGAGACGCGGCCCATCATGTACCTCCGCTCGAGGACGCGGTCCCACGCCCACCAACCGGAAATGGTCGCGCCCAGAGAGAATCCGACTTCGGTGGTCACGTTGCCTTGACTGTCGCGGCAGTAGATCGTTTGTTCCGTTGCTTCAGGTGGCATCGACGGCTGCGTCCATAACCACCCCGGCGGCACCCGCGTGACAGCCATGAGGCGCCCCCAAGGATTGGGGTCGTGGCACCAGTAGTCCTTCACTCCGTAGTAGTAGTGGATCGAGTTGTCGCCGGGCCGCAGCACGTACTGGACGCGCCCCGCCATGTCGTAGCCCGTCACCGTGACCTCGCCTGAACGAGTCAGCTTCGTCTGACGGCCCCGAGCGTCGTACTCATACGTCTCGATCTCGCCGCCCGCGGTCTTCACCTTGGTCGGGCGACCGAGCTCGTCGTACTCTTGGTACTCTCGTTCTACGTACTCCGGCACACAAAGGACGTTGCCCGTCGGTATGCATGTTGGCATTCGCACCACTTGGTAGAGACGGCCCCGCAGGAGGGGCGACCCCCCGGTGGAGGGGTAGTAGACGTACCGCGTGTGCCAGCTCGGCTGGTTGCAATCGGTGCCTTCGTCAGGTCCGGACTTCAGCTCGGGAAGGCTGGTTCCTGGCACGTAGGTGGTGCACGAAACGTAGTGGAATTCCAGTCGCGCGCCGTCGGCAGTACGAGTAACGCCGGTGTCGTAACGTTCCGTGATGTTGCCGGCGTCGTCGCGCACGAGTGTGGTGGTGGCCTGCGTGTTCGGGTCAAGCAGGCTGGTGCGTGAGGCGGTGTGGAGGAGTCGCCGTCTCGCGTCATCGATGTAGTACGTATAGCTGGTCGTCCGTGTGACGCCGGCCGGGGGCGCGGCGCCGTAGTCCGTGGCATTCTCCACTTCCGTCTGTACCAGCTTGAGCTCACCGCCGACGGTCGCGGGATCAACGAACGTCTGCTCGGTCCAAGCCTCGATCGGTTGACTGGCGGAGTCAGTGCCTACGGCTCGCGAAAAGGCCCTGGTGAGCGGGCTGCCCGCTCCCTCCCAACTGTAGCCTCGCACGTTGCTCGGGCACCCGGTCGGGGCATCGCGCGACGTCAACCGACCCGACGAGTCGAACCTGAGGCAAGCTTTCCTCCAGGGATCCCCGGCAGGCGCGGCATGATCCTCGACGACGGTGCCCCCGCACGTCGGGTCAGCGTAGGTGAGTTCCAAGTCCTCGGTCGACGTTCTGTAGAACTTGACGCGATCGTCCGGGCACAGGCCCGGCTTGTCATTCCACGGGATCTGCGCACAGTAGGTGTGTGACTCCTCCAGTACGGTTCCGTGGTGTACCTTGGTGAGAAGTCGCGCCGGCGAGCCGCCCTCGTACGTGTAGCCGTAGGTCTCATGGCTGCAGTCTGCGCCGTAGCAGACCAGCGTGAGCCTTGCGCCTGTGTACTGGTATGTTGCAAGAACCTCCGAGCCCAGACTGATGGTGCTCAACCGGTTGGCGCCGTCGGATCCATATCCGAGCGTCAATGACTGCCCTGACGAGTTCTGGACAGACGTGAGCTGGCCCGAAGAGTCGTAGCTGAACGTGACGGCGGCGCCGGTTTGTGTCCGGCGTGTCGTGACGCGGTTGCATCCATCGATCTCCCAGCGCCGGCCGTCCTGAGCGCCGACGACCCAGCCCTGGGTTGAGCCTCCCGAGCCGCACGGCGCCACAGCGACCGGCGTGAGCTTCCAGCCGCGAGCGGTCGAATCGCTCAGGTCGGCGGCGTTGAAGCGATAGTGGCGGCCGTCCTCGCGTACGAAGACATAGGCGCCCTCGGTCGCGGCAAGGTCGATGAAGCGAGCCTGAAGGTTGTTGGTCCATCCCTCGCCGACGAAGGCGGGGCCGGGCGCAGGGTTCGCGGGATCGACGGTGAGGCCGTGGGGCCTGCTGGAAAGGTAGTTCCGGCGCACGACGATGTCGTCATCGTAGGCTCCAGTTACGCGGACATCCTCGACCGGCCCCACGACGAGGACGCCGGTCAGTGCGTCCAGCGGACCACCCACCCGGCTCTCACAGCAGGCCGGGTCCCCCTCCTCAGGTGAGCACATGCAGGCCCCGCAATCTGAGGGACACGTGTCGCAGTTTTCCCCGCCGTTGCAGACGCCGTCGCCGCAGTACGGGATGCAACTGGTGCCGCACACTTGCTGGCCGCAGTTGCTGCAACTGTCACCTTCCTCCGGATACGAGCCCCAGCCCGTGCTGGCTGGCGGACTCCCGCTGCAGCTCCCCCATGCATACTCGGCTTCGTGGTATGTCCAGGGCCAGCTGAATCGATCCCTTTCAGCGCCCTTGACGACGAAGAAGCAGTACTGCCCGGCCCAGTGGCCCTCGCACGGGCAGGAACCGCCGCGTGCCGGCCTCTCCGCAAGGGCTACAGCCGCTGCCACCGCTAGCGAGACGACAACCTTGCTCGCGGTCAGCGCTGCGGCAAGCCTCCGTCTAGTGGTACGCGCGTGGCAACGGGACGAGGATTCGGCTCGCGACATCGCCATGGAAACCCCCTTCCCAGCCTCGGAGCTGGGGCTCAAGTTCTCACCTACGTGACCAGGGCCAGCGGCCAAAACGCAGTCAGCCCGCCGCGACAGAACCTCCGCGGCGGTGCACACCGCTTGCACCGGAGCTGTCGGTTTGCGGCGAGCTTACGGCTCCCCCGCATCCCGAGAGTCAACTCGTGCCGCGTTGACCACCCCACGATCCCATCCCAGCGCGATGACGCTGGACCCCTATCATCTATCAGGCGCTCGCCGGAGGCTCAGATCAATCACATTCGCCCGGCGCGGAGAAGAAAAGTGAGACCCCTCCGGGAAAACCCGGATGCCGCATCCGGGAAAACCCGGATGTCGCGTCCGGGAAAACCCCCCACTGCGTCGCCGGGTCGAACGATCACGGACGATTTCCTTTGACAGGGCGCGGGAGCCGGTGTGAAATGCCGCTGCGTTTCGAGATCCGAGACCGCCAGGCGCCCGACGCGGGCGACGCAGGAGGCAGACGATGGCTCGTTCGTTCGTGGAGTTGGTGAAGCTCGGGGGGCGGCAGCCCACGCACAAGCTGGTGGAGCAGTCCGACACCTCCGAGAAGCTGGCGCGGGCGGGGGCCACGGAGCTGGGCCCACGCTTCCCCGCGGCGCGGATCGACCGGATTGCCGCGCTGCGCGGCGAGGTCGCCGCCGGCGGTGCGGACCGCGAGGTGGCCACCAGCGACAAGACGGCGCTCACGCAGGCGCAGTACGGTGCGTTCGGCGACGGCAAGGACTGGGTGCGCGACGTGCGCGACACGGCCGACACCGCGTTCGACGGCGACGACGCGACCCTGGACGCCTACACCGGCGGGCCCAAGATCGGCCGCTCGGTGCCGCGCCTCAGGTCGGCCATGGAGGCGCTGATCAAGCTCGTGAAGCGGGATGCGCAGGCGCTCGCGGCCGAGGGCTTCGACGCGGCCGAGATTGCACGCGGCGAGCAGACCCTCGCCCGCCTCGGCGAGTCCGACGCGATGCAGGAGGCGGCCATCAAGGCCCTGCCGCCGCGCACCCAGGAGTTCTACGCGAAGAAGGCCGAGCTGTACCTGCTGCTCAAGACGCTGGAGCGCGCCGCGCGCCGCACCTGGCGCCACGACCCGGCCCGCGCGGCGTCGTTCCGGTTGACGCTCCTCAGTCGGGGCGGCACCCACATCGAGCGCCCCTTGCCCACACCCACCCCGCCCCGCTAGCCCACGCCGCAAGTACGCGTCAGAAACCCGGAACCACTGCTTCCCGCACCGGAGCCACCGCTTCCCGCACGGGAGCCACCGCTTCCCGCACGGGAGCCACCGCCTCCCGCACGGGAGCCACCGCCTCTCGCGCCCGCGCCACCGCGTCCCGCGCCCGTACCACCGCCCCCCGCACAGGGGCCACAGGTTCCGCAGCCGAGCCACCGCGTCCCGCACCGGAGCCGGCGCCACCCGCGCTCGCGCCGCCGCCGCCCGCCCGCGCGCCGGCGCCGCCCGCGCTCGCGCCAGCGTGCTCTCG
>JACRCY010000048.1 GCA_016218785.1 Deltaproteobacteria bacterium | reverse complement strand
CGGCGTCGGCGTGTTGTAGGGCTGGCCCGGGACCGGCGTCTGGTACGGCTGGCCCGGCACGGGCGTCTGGTAGGGCTGGCCCGGGACCGGCGTCTGGTAGGGGCCGCCGGGCACGGCCACCAAGCCGGAGGTGTAGCCGTCCTGCTGGACGTCGGGCACGCCGGGCATGAGCACGCCGGGAGGCATGTTGCACGCCCGCAGGAAGTCGACCCCCAGCCCGGTGACGTTCTGGTAGCGCTGCTCCTTGTTCTTCGCGAGGGCGCGCCGCACCACCTGCTCGACCGCCGGCGGCGTCTCGGGCGCGTACTTCGCCATCGGCTCGGGCTCGACGTGGCAGACCTTGTAGATGGCCCCGATCATCGAGGGCGCGTCGAAGGCGAGCTGGCCGGTGATGCACTCGTAGAGGATGGCGCCCAGCGAGAAGATGTCGGTGCGGTGGTCGATCTCGGACTGCCGCCCCTCGGCCTGCTCGGGCGCCATGTAGTGGGGCGTGCCGAAGATGGCGCCGGTCTGCGTCTTGGCGCCGGGTGCGTGCAGGATCTTGGAGATGCCGAAGTCGAGCACCTTGATGACGTCGTCCTTGTGCCCGTGCTTGCAGAGGTAGATGTTCTGCGGCTTGAGGTCGCGGTGGACGATGTTCTGGGCGTGCGCGGCCTCGAGCGCGCTGCAGGTCTGCTCCACGACCGAGCAGACCTCGCGGAGCCCGAGCCGCGTGCGCCGGGCGATGCGCTGCGACAGGTCCTCTCCGACCAGCAGCTCCAGCACCATGTACGGCACGCCGTCGTCCGAGTAGTTGAAGTCGAAGACCTGGACGATGTTGTCGTGCCCCAGGGCGCTCGCGATCTCCGCTTCCCGCTGGAAGCGCTCGAACACCTCGCGCTCGCCGACGATCTGCGGGTTCAAGAGCTTGACGGCGAACTGGCGCGGAACGCGCAGGTGCGTCGCCTGGTAGATCGCACCCATGCCCCCCTGGGCGATGAGCCGATCGAGCCGGTACGTCCCGCCGAGCGTCGCTCCGACGCGGGCCTCGAGATTCGCTTCGCCTCCCACGGAGGGTACGGTATCACTTTGGCCGGGTTACAGCAACGCGGTAACCCGTGCGGTGGACTACAGACCACCGCTCCCGGCGGCCGGTGCTAGAATCCCCAACGTCATGTCGAAGACGCCTGACCAGGTGAGCGAGTACGTGCGTGCGGCCGTGGATTTCGTCCAGCGGGCGGTGGGCATGGTGCTCGACGGCAGCGACGAGTCGCTGGCCGTGCTCGATCACTACGTGGCGCAGGTGCCCCGCGACCAGCCCGAGATCGTCGGCTTAGTGACACCGGCGGTGGGCGCCTACTTCGGCGAGGTCGTGCGCCGGCGGTTCGGCGGCGAGTGGCGGCTCGACGGCGAGCCGACGGCCTGGCGGCTGAGCCTCGAGGGGGGCGCCGTCACCTTCGCACCCGTCGGCATGGCGGCGGCGGCGGTGTACCGGGCCGAGGTCGAGGGGTTCGACGCCGAGATGACGCTCGCCCCCGCCCACCGCGAGGACATCGAGGCCGGGCTCGAGCTGGCCGCGCCGGTCACCGAGGAGTACTACTACTCGCTCACGGGGCGCTTCGAGACCATCCAGCACGTGCTCGACCTGCTGGCGGGCCTGCGGGCGCGGGCCCGGCGCGCGGACGACGAGCAGAACTAGCCCGTGCCCGTCTCGCCGCCGGCCCTCCGCTCCGATGCTTCCGCCGTCGTGCCAGCAGCAGGCCGAGGGCCGGCCCGCTGACCAGCGCCAGCGGCTACCAGCCTGGCAGCGCTGCGCCGCGGGGCGGGAGGTACAGGCGGGAGGTATGGGTGTGGTGTCGCCGCTCCGTCCACCCGCGACCGGGGCGAGAAGAAGGCCATCTACGCCCGCAACGGCGTCACCGAGTACTGGATCATCGACGTGCGCGCCCGGGAGCTGACGGTGTTCACGCTGGAGGGGGACCGCTACGACGCGGGCCGCGGCTTCGGAGAGTCGGAGCGGGTGAGCTCGCGCGTCCTCGCCGGGTTCGAGTGCGGCGTGGCCGAGCTGCTGCCCTGAGCGCCGACTCCGCGCGGCGGTCGGACGAGTTGTCTACTCCACGCTGATGTCGCCGTAGGCCGTCAGCGCGAACCTGCCGCCGCCCGGGGCGGAGGTCGGGGCGGGCAGGGGGCCCAGGCTCGCGTGCACCACGCGCGCCGAGCGGCTCTTCACGGTCAGGGGGTGCCTGCTGACGAAGTGGCCGCGCAGCTTGCGCGCCACGAGGTCCGGGATCGCGGGCATCACCGGCCGCAAGAGGAGCACAGCCCGGGCGGGCCGGTCAGGTCCACAGCGCCGCGATCGGCGCTGCGCAGAGGCGGTCGCCCAAGGGGTACACGCGGGGCCCGGTGTGGAGGAGCACGCCGACCACGAAGCGCTCCCCGAGGCGGTCCCGCAGCCAAGCGAGGTGGTCGGCGGCAGCGGGACGAGGAGCGCTGTCGGCCTTCACTTCGAAGGCGACGACACGCCGACCCGCGAGCTCGGCCACGAGGTCGATCTCGCGCCGGCCGTGCTCTTGCCGGACGTGGAAGAGGCGGGGCTTGCTCGTGGCGACGGCGAGCTCGGCGCGTAGCTGGGAGGCCACGAACGTGTCGAGCAGGCGACCGAGCACGTCGCCGTCCCTGAGCACCGCTCCCGCATCGAGCCGCAGCACCGCGGCCACGAGCGCCGCGTCCGTGAGGTAGCGCTTGGCCGAGCGGACCAGCCGGGTCAGCCGATTGTCAGCCCAGGCGGGCACGCTCTCAACGACCAGGAGGTTGCTCAGCAGCCGCTCGTACGCCGTGGCGGTCTTGCGGTTGATGCCGGCGGCCTCGAAGAGGGTCTTGTCCGCCGCGAGACCGGCCGTGTTGACGGCCAGCGCCTCGAAGAACCGGCGGAGGCGCAGAGGGTCTCGGCCTCCCTCGACACCCTCGGCGTCGCGGGTCAGGAGGGCCTCGACGTAGCTCGCGAGCCAGTGGTCACGCGCCGCCGGTGACAGGTGCAGCGCCGGTTCCGGGTACCCGCTGCGCAGCGCGAGCTCGACGTAGCCGCGCAGGTCCGGGGGATCCGCCGGGGCCTGGAGGGTCGCGCCGCCGCCGAGTCGGTCCAGGACGGAAGGGCCGCTCGTCCGGCCCAGTAGCTCGCGCAGGTTCATGCCCGCGAGCGCGACCCGCACGACCCGGCCCGTGCCGGGCCACTGCTGGGCCTCGAGCTCGGCCCGTACCGATCCCGTCAGGATGAACCTGCCGGGGCGCGGGTCGGCGTCCACCGCTCGCTTGACCGCGCCGAGCACGCCGGGCACGAGCTGCCATTCGTCAAGCAGGACGGGCTCCGGGAGCGTCCGCAGGACCGCGTCGGGGTCCGCGCGAACCGCGACGGCTTCCGCCTCCCGGTCCAGTCGCACGATGGTCCGGGCGTGACGGGCGGCGGTCGTCGTCTTCCCCGAAGCGCGGGGTCCCACGACGAGCAGCGCCGGCAGCTCGCCCAGGAGGGTGGCGATCAGACCGTCGATGAGGCGGGGCTGGTAGGCCCTCGACATGGGCCCAGAATGGCACTTTCCGGCATAGTAGGCTACCGTTTTTCGACGCCAATAGATGCCGCTTCTCGCCATACCGGCGGCGCGTGGCGCGCGGGCGTTGGCGTCGGCGCCTACTCCACGCTGATGTCGCCGTAGGCGGTGAGCGCGAAGCTGGCGCCGGCCGGGGGCTGGCCCACGCTCGCGCGCACGACGCGCGGGGAGCGGCTCTTCACCGTCAGGGGGTGCTTGCTGACGAGGCGGCCGCGCAGGTTGCGCGCCACGAGGTCGAAGCTCGTGGGCATGATGGGCCGCAGCCGGATGCCGCCGTCGAAGGTGGAGAGCTCGTAGCGCCCCCCCTGGCTCGTCTGCAGGTCGAGCAGCCAGATCTCGCCGGCGGTGGTCGACAGGCGCACCATCTGCGCGCGGACCTTGTGGACGCGGATGCTCCCGTCTACAGTTCTGGCCACCAGACGTTCGCCACTGACCTGCATGAGGTCGAGGTCGCCAGCCACGCCGTCGAGCTCCACCGAGCCCCGCACCGCGGCCACCGTCTGGCTGCCGCGCAGGGTGCGCGAGGTCACCTGGCCGTGGACGTCGCGCACCCGGATGGCGCCGCTCTTGGACTCGAGGTGCGCGCCTGCGCGCATGCCCACGGCCTCGAGGTCGCCGACGAAGGTGCGCGCCTTGAGGGGCAGCCGCCGGGGCAGGTCCATGACGAGGTCGATGCGGCCGGCGGCGACCGGGACCGCCTTCTGCCCCTCCGAGACGAGCACGTAGGTCTTCACGCAGACCGAGCCGTCGGTGCAGAAGCCGGCGAGCACCTTCAGGTGCTTCACCAGGGCGGCGCTCTGCGCCCACTTCTCGGCCACGATGCGGACCTCGTTGCGATCCCAGCCGCGCACGGTGACGGTGCCCAGGGGGTTGTTGATGTCCGCCGACTCCATGTCGTAGTTGGGCGGCGGCACCAGCGTCACCTCCCAGCGGTCGCGCACCTCGGCCTGCGCCGGCGCGGACGCGGCGACCAGGGCGAGAAGGGCCACAACGCGGAGCGCCGGCAGGCGCGAGCCGGCGCGCGAGGCGCGCCGCGGGGGCGTGGGGGCCCCGACGGGCGCCGGTGGTCGATTGGGGGCCGCGGAACGCCGGCAGGCGCGAGCCGGCGCGCGAGGCGCGCCGCGGGGGTGTGGGGACCCCGGCGGGCTTTGCCCGACGGGGCGAGGGGGCGGAGCCCCCTCGTACTGATCGGCCATGAGGGCGAATGCCCTCATGGCGTCGCCTCCTCCCGGGTGCTGGTACGCAGGATGTCCTCGAAGAAGCGCAGCTTGCGCTGGTAGGCGGCGAAGAGGACCTCGTGGCCCCAGGGATCGTCCGGCGCGCCCCGCGCCATCTCGCGGCAGCGCGCGATGGCGTCGTCCATGGCCTTGAGGTTCCGGTCGTAGGCGGTCGCGAGCGCGGCGGAGAAGGGGCGCGCGGTGCGCTCGCGCGCGACGAGCGCCGCGAGCCGATCGGCCGCCTTCAGGTAGTGCTCCTCGGCGATGCGGAACTCTGCTTGGGCCTCGGCGAGCAGCACGTGGTCGGGGAGACGCTCGCGCTCCCGCAGCTGCAGCTCCTCCGAGGGGCTCCCCACGAGGACGAGCCCCTCG
>JACRCY010000465.1 GCA_016218785.1 Deltaproteobacteria bacterium | reverse complement strand
CGGCCCCCATGTCCGCCAGGCGCTGCTCACAGGCTTGCGAGCCGTCCACCACCGCGTCGGCAGCCACTCGACCAGGCACCGGTTCCCTGCGGGCGACGTCGATGGTCCAGCCGGCCTGCTCACGCTCCGAGTCCACCGTGGGTTCACCGCCGCCGATCCTCGCCGGCATTCGCGCCCCGCGTCAGGCGACGCCCGGCCCACTCGCGGGCGAGCTTCACGAGTGGCCCAAGCTCGCACGGTTTCTCGAGGACCGGATTGCCCGCCGTCCGCAGGAACTCCGTCTCCGTGTCCGAGATCGCGCCTCCGGTGACGAACACGACACGGTGCTCGACTCCGGGATACTCCGTCACGAGGAACCGGTAGAACTCCATCCCACTGCCGTCTGGCATGTGGAGGTCGCAGGCCACGGCGTCGAAGTGCCCCGGGAATCGCGCCAGAACGCTCTCGGCGTCCCGCCCGGAGCGAGCCGTCCACGCCTCGACCCCCAGGCGGTGCAGCTCTCGCGTCCAGGCGCGCAGCAGTGGCTCCTCGTCGTCGACGAGGAGGACTCGGCAAGAATGCGCCGGCGCGGGTCCCACGTGGGCCGGGCGTCGCTCGCTCCCCGCTGACCTCCCGTCCACGGGGGTGCCGGCTGCTGAGCGAGCCGGCGCGCTCATCGGGCCTCGGCGACCACGGCCTGCTGCTCGAGCTGCGCGAGCCGCCGCTTGACTTCGTCGAGCTCCTCGCCACCGTGATCGGCGACCGCCTTCGAGCTGAAGTCCGGATTCCGCAGCCACCAGTCCATGCCCATCTCGCGGGCCTTGTCCACCGAGCAGATCAGCAGCCGTACCTGGATGGTGAGCAGCTCGATGTCGACCAGCTTCACCTTGATGTCGCCCGCGATGACGATGCCCTTGTCGAGCACCCGCTCGAGGATGTCGGCCAGGTTGCTCGTGTCGGTTGCGTGGACCACCCTCTGGCGCGTCCGTTCCATGGTCGTTCTCCTCACTCGTCTCGCCGGGAGGCTTCCAGGCCGCGGCCGAACCCCGGTGGTCGTGCCGGCCGGAGCGGCGGCGACTTCGCCGGCGCCTCGTCGTCCAGCAGGTTCCCCAGCGGACCGAGATCGAGGTTGAGGCTGTCGATCTCGAAGTGCTCCTTCAGCTCGGCCATCTTCTGCTCCAGCTCGAGCAGGGTGGCTCCCACGCGCTCGGCCTGCGCGGCCGTGAGGCTCCCGCCTTCGACCCGCCGCAGCGCCTGCTTCTCCACGAGCTGGCGGATCAGCTCGAGGAGCGACAGGACGAGCTGCACGAGCCCGCGCTCGACCTTCTCGGGCTCGAGGTTGATCTTCCGCGGCAGCCTCGGTACCGGTGGCGCGGGCGGCTCGGCGAACGCCTCGAAGTCCTCCGGCCGGCCGCGTACCTCGCCGTAGCGCATCGCCTACGCTCCCGTGACCCCGGACGCCAGTGAAGCGGCCCCGCGGCAACCCGCCGGTGGGCGGCCCTGCCCCCACTCGCGCATCGTCTCCGCCGAGGCGACCACGAGGTTCACCCCGAGGTAGACCAGCTCGACGTCCGCCACCGAGATGACGATGTCCCCCGCGATGACGGCGCCCTTGTTGAGCACGCGATCAAGCGTCTCGCAGAGGCTGACCCGCCGCTGGCGAGACTGCGCCAGCAGCCGGGGCGAGCGCCCGCGTACCGAGCGGCGAGGCGGGAGCGGGCTAGCCACGCCCACGGCTGCTCCTTTGCCGCTGGTGTTCCTCGATCACTTCGAGCCGCTCCACCAGCTCGGCCTCCCGCCGGCCGAACTCCTCCTCGGTCAACGCGCCCGCCTCGAGCTGGTGATACAGGTCCGTGAGCTCGGCCCTGACCGCGTCGTCGTCGTAGAGCTCGTGCTCGGCTCGCGCGGCGATCTCCTCGAACACCCGGAGCAGCCCGCGGAACGGCATCGTGAGGAGGCCCATGGTCCCATCTCACGCCGCGGCCTGGTGCAGGTCGAGCTCCACGAAGTTGAACGGCGCCCACGGACCGCTGAAGTCGAAGAGGTACTGGGCCGGGAACGTCCCGGCGACCTCGTAGACACACTTCTCGAAGGCCGTCACGCCCTCGCGTGGCACCAGGAACGCCAGGTCCATGACGGTCAGCTCGTGCTTCGGGGGGTTCACCTTGACTTCGCTGAAGTGCGCGCGAAACGCCTCGGTGACGCGCTCGGTCTGCGCTTCGCGCTCCTGGGCCAGGCGCCGCTCGAACATCTGCCCGAGCTCGATCTTCTCGGCCGGCGTGGGAGCGTGAGAACGACCGAAGAGCTCGTCGCGATGGGCCGCCAGCTCCGGATCCAGGCCGACGAAGTGCTCGAAGATGTTGTCCACGTCCCACTTCACCTTCAGCCCCATCTCGACCTTGCCGTCGACCCGGTCGAGCTCGCCCCGGAGGCTGTCACGGTTGCGACGGAGGGTCCGCTGGACCTCGGCCTCGTTCCTGGCCACGTGACCGAAGGACATGGGCACGATCGTGGCCGTCTTCATGACCTCGCGGATCACGCGGTGATGGGGCTCGAGGTTCCTCCGCAGCGGGAGGACCTTGTCGCGCCCGGCGTACTCGCTCACGACGGCCGCGACCGAGTCGACGCTCACGGTGTAGACGCGCCCGGGCCGGCCGTCGTGCTCGAGGCCGATGCACCCGAAGTCCTTGTTCTCCGCGGTGCGAATGAGCCCGTAGACGTAACACCCCGAGCTGCGCATGGCTCACCTCGCTTTCGGTTCGGCCGCGGTCACCGCGGTTGGGCCTCGCCGAGTCTTGGTCGCTCCCCAGATGGCCCGTCCGCGATCCTGCGCATGGAGCGGAGCTTGCCCTCGGCGAGTGCGACCTGCAGGACCGTCTGGCAACCCCAGCAGCGGACCTCACCCTCGTAGTCCTCGTAGGCCTCCCCGAGTTCCATCGCGTGGCCGCAGGCGAGGCAGTTCAGCTTGATTCCCATGGTGTCCGAATCCTCTCTCAGCCCCCGTACCGCAGCACCCGGCGCGTCGCGCCGGTGGCTTCCCCGGCGCGCGCGGGAGCCTGGCCTCCGGCCGGGGCGCCGGCACTCGTGACGCCCAGTTCCTCGTGGTGCTTGCGGATGAGCGCGTCGACTTCTACCAGACGCGCCTCGATGTCCTTGATCCGCCGCAGGGCGGCCTGTTTCTCCCGGCCGCGGCGCGTGCGCTCCAGCTCGAGGGCGCCGAGCTGGAACTGGCGCACGTGCCGTTCGTGTGAATGGACCCCGCAGCCGAGGACCGACGACAGGGTCTTGACCTCCTGGACGCGCCGGATGGGGATGGCCACGGTCTACGCCCCCTTCTCTACGGGGAGACGGGTAGCGGGACCCGGCGCGCCATCGGCCCGCGGCCGACGGTGGGCCTCTTTCAGCCGCTTCGCGACCACCTCGTCCACGGTCGCCAGGAGCCCCTTGGCGCCGTCCCGCGTGACCTTGGCCGTCAGTCCGCCCAGCACGTCGCGGCAGATGTCCCCGAAGACCGGGTCCCCCGGCCGCGGGTGCGCGCCCTGTTGCCGGGCCACCCGCGCGATCATGATCGACGCGCGCAGGCTGGGTCCCTGCTTCGTCACGCCGAGGCTCCGCAGCTCCCGGACCACGTCGACGACCACCTCGGCCTCCTCGCGCGGCAGGCCGGACTTGGCGCGCGTGATCTCGACCTCGGTCTCGCGGTGGTAGTAGTCGATCTTGATGGTGATGAGCCGGTCCATGAGCGCGTCCTGGGTCCGGTGAACGCCCGCGTACTCCTCCGGGTTCGACGTGAAGATGGCGCGGAACTCGGGGCGAACCTCGAGGTAGCCATCCCCATGGGGCTGGCGCCGCGGGAGCGTGAGGAGCCGTTCCTCCAGCACCGACAGGAGCGCGTTGTTGGCCTCCGGGCGTGAGCGCGTGAACTCGTCGTAGACGAGCGTGTCGCCGTTCTTGCACGCCAGGGTGAGCCGATTGTCGGCCCACAGCGTGTTCACGCTCTCCTCGGTCTTGACGACCGAGTGGATGAAGTTGTCGATCAGCTTCGACTTCCGGTACCCGTAGTCCCCGCCGACGAGATCGCTCGAGCCGAACTCGTCGTCACCGTGCATGAGGGTGACCGGCCGCCCGCGGAGGGCGGCGACGTGCAGGGCCAGGGTGGTCTTGCCCGTCCCGGCCGGGCCCGAGAAGTGAACGGGGTACCCCGCCCCCAGGTAGGCGAGCGCCCGCGCCGCGATCCCGCGGACGTCCGGCGTCACGACGAAGCTCTCGCCCGCCTCGACCGTGACATTGGCGGAAACGGGGGCTTCCGCGACGACCGCGAGGCCATGTCCATTGCCGTTCATCGACGTGTCCTCCTCGAGTTGGCCGGGCCGGGGGGGCAAAACCGACGGTTGCGCCCCTGGGTCCTCGGTGCGGAATACCCTGCGGTCGGGGACTCCTCAGCCGTGGCGCTTCTTCGAGTGCCCCGCCAGCTTCGCGCCCTCCTGGGAGAAGGCCTGGGTCGCCGGCTGAGCACCGCGGCGGGAGAAGAATCCGCCCTGGGCACCGGGACGGCGACGGAAGGCCTCCGACGCGGCGCGCCGCTCGCTCGCCATCTCGCGGAGGTCTGCCGCCACCTCGTGCCGAGCGATCTCGAACTTGCTGCGGAGCGCGTGGACGCCCGACCGGAGCTCGCTCATGAAGAGCCGGCGGCCATCCGCGCCGCGCTCCGCGCGCTTCTGGCGCTCGGCGCGGGCGTCCGCCAGGAAGGCGGACGTCTGGTGCTTCGTGTTGTCGACGAACTCACGGCGTCGCTGGAAGTCCGCCGCCAGCTCCTGCCCGAACCTGCGCATTGCGTCGGGCGTGAAACTGCTGAAGTGCGCTTGCATGGCCATGTCCTCCTCTGCTCCTGCTCCGGAATCGGAACCACTCCCCGGGAACGACCCACTCCGCCGCTCCCGGGGAGCGGAACCCTTGATGGTGAGCCCCCTACGCGGTGGGCGCGGCCGCGGTCGCGGTCAGGCCGATCGCCTCGGCGTACTTCAGGTACGTCTCGACCGAGGCGACGACCACGCGGGCCTCGATGGACAGCAGCTCGATGCCCACCAGCGAGACCTTCGCCCACACGTCGATGACGATCCCCTTGTCGAGGATGCGATCGACCACCTCCGCCAGGCTCGAGGAGTCCGTCGACTTCATCACCTTTGCCATGCTCTTTCCTCCTTCCGATCGTTGACCGCGTCCTCGCGGCCCGGCGGAGGGCAGAGCAATCGGCATGCCACGTGAGCGCCCGGGTCCCTTTGCGCGGCGCGGCCCGCGTAGACCGTCGAGCGCGCGCGGGGTTTGCCGCTGGCGGGCGTCACGGCAGCGACTCCGACGGCGCGCGCCCGGGAAAGCGCGTCCGGGCGCGGGCTCCCGCGGCCAGGGAATCGTCGCCCGCCTCCCACGCGCGGATCGCGTCCTCGACGGCGCCGACGATGAGGTCGTTGTTGAACGGCTTGTCGAAGTAAGCGAACAGGTTCTCGTCCGTCACCTGCTGGCGCAGGGCGGCGCTGCCGTAGGAGGTCATCAGGATGGACCGCAGCCGGGGCCACCGTGACGTCAGCTCGCGGATGAGCGCGAGGCCGCTCCCGTCCGGCAGCCGGTAGTCCACCAGCGCGACCTGGCACTCGAAGCCCGCCACCACCTTCAGGGCGCTCGCTCCCGAACCGGCCGTCCGGGTCTCGTGGCCGCGCGCCGACAGCAGCTTCGCGACGACCCAGCAGACGTCCTCCTGATCGTCGACGACGAGGATCCGGCCTCGCGGCGCGTCTTCATCCGTGGGCGGCAAGTTTCGTCTCCAGGCCGAAGCGCCGCAGCTTGGTGCGGAGCGTCTTGGGGTCCACGCCGAGCAGCTTCGCCATCTGGGCCCCGCTCATCCGGCCCCGCCGGATGAGGGCCTGCAGCAGCGAACGCTCGGCCTGCTCCGCGGCCTGCGCCCCGAACGCCTTCAGGTCGAGGCCCGCGGCCCCGAGGCCGACCTCGATTTCCAGCCGCAGGTGGTCCGCTTCGCCCTCGTCGCTCGCGGCCGCCCTCACCGCCGCGACGCGGGCCCCGTCGCTCCCGATCTCGGGCGGCAAGTGTTCGGGGAGCACGAGCCCCGTGCCCAGCACGACCGCGGACCTGATGACGTTCTCGAGCTCACGGACGTTGCCGGGCCAGGAGTAGGCCGCCAGGACGTCGAGGGCGGCATCCGAGATGCCGCTGGTGCTGGTCCGGAAGCGGGCCGCGAAGAGCTGCGCGAAGTGGGCCGCGATCCGCCGGATGTCGCCGTCGCGTTCGCGCAACGGCGGCAGGCAGATGGTCATCTCCTGCAGCCGGTAGTAGAGGTCCTGCCGGAACCGTCCGGCGCGGATGGCCTCCTTCAGGTTCACGTTGGTGGCGGAGACCACGCGCACGTCGAGCCGGATGGCCTCGCGCCCGCCGACGCGCTCCATGCGGCGCTCCTGCAGTAGCCGCAGCAGCTTCGCCTGGAACTGGGGCGGCAGGTTGCCGATCTCGTCGAGGAAGAGGGTGCCGCCCTGGGCCAGCTCGAGCCGGCCGACGCGCGCCGTCGTGGCGCCGGTGAAGGCGCCCTTCTCGTGGCCGAACAGCTCGCTCTCGATGAGGTTCTCGGTGAGCACCGAGCAGTCGATGGCGACGAAGGGACCGCCACGCCGCTTGCTCGCGGCGTGGATCGTCCGCGCGAACAGCTCCTTGCCGGTTCCCGTCTCGCCCAGGAGCAGCACGTTGATGTCCGGCACCGCGAACTTGAGCGCCAGCTTCATCGCCTTGTGAAAGGCGGGGCTGTCGCCCACCAGGGCCGAGGCCTGGCCGCGGGCGTCGTGCCGCATCGCCAGGAGCGCTTCAATCGTGTCCATCAGCGCCTGGTTGCTGAACGGCTTGCTGACGAAGTCCGTGGCGCCGAACCGCATCGCCTTCACCGCGACCTGCACGTTCCCGAACCCGGTCACGATGACGATGGGCGTATCCGGCGCACTCGCCCGCAGGCGGCGCAGCGTCTCGATCCCGTCGATCCCGTCCAGGTGGAGGTCCAGCAGCACGAGGTCGGGCGATCGTTCGCGCGCCGCCTGGAGGGCGGCCTCGCCCGAGTGGACGCACTGGGGAGTGTGCCCGCGCTCGCGCAGCAGGGTCTCGAGCAGCCGGCACAGCTCGCGCTCATCGTCGACGATCAGGACGTGTGGCATGCTCGTCTCCGTTCCGTCGATCGAGCGGCAGCGTCAGCGTGAACCGGACCCCCGCGGGCAGGTTCTCGGCCGCGAGTTCGCCGCCGTGGTCCCTGGCGATCTGGCGCGACAGGTAGAGGCCCAGGCCCGTGCCCCCGTCCTTGGTGGTGCAAAACGGACGGAACAGGGTCGGCGACACCTCGGCGGGGATGGGCGGGCCGTCGTTCTCGACCTCGACGACGGCCACCCGCTCCTCCGCCCGCAGCCGGGTGCCGACGCGCAGCGCGTGTCCGCCCTGCAGCAGCGCGTCGAGCGCGTTCTTGATCAGGTTGAGCATTATCTGCTTCAGGCCGCACGGGTCCACCCAGGCCGGCGGGAGGGATGGATCGAACGACGCCTCGACGGTGATGCCGCGCTCCACGCACTCGGGGGACGTGAAGCGGAGGATCTCCGAGACCGCCCCCGTCAGGTCGATGGGTTCCAGGCGCGGCCGCTTCACGGCGGCGAAGTCGAGCATGCTGCGCAGCAGGCCGTGCATCCGCTCGACGTTCTGGAGCGCCGTCATCGTGAAGTCGCTGGCGGGGTCGTTCGCGGCCGCGAGCCGCTGGTGCAGGTACTGGAGGCTCGAGCTGATGATGGCGAGGGGATTGCCGAGCTCGTGAGCGACGCCGGCCGCGAGTTGCCCGAGCGCGGCGAGCTTCTCCGCCTGGAAGAGCGGCGCAACGATCGGGTCGGCCGGCACGGGGGTGCTCGGGCTCGCCGGGATCCCGCCAACGGGCGTGGGGTCGGCCCGGGTCCGACTGATCAGCCACGAGGGACACTCGGGGAGGACCAACTGGGCGCTGATGAGAGAGTCCGCGCCCTCGAGCAGGGTGCCGAGGGCGCGCTCGGCGACGTCAGCGAGGGGGAACGCCCTGATGACGGTGATTGGGTTCTCGCCGTGAAGGGTGCGGAACGCGTCGTGATAGGCGCACCGCGCCGTCTCCGTCGCCGGGCGGTGCGGAGTGACCAGCCCTTCCACCCACGCGACCGCCGGCCCGTGGACCGCGAAGACCTCGGCGAACACGGCGCGGATGACCTTGATCGCTTCGGCCCCGGCGCGCTCGCCGCCGAGCCCGTCGTTCCCGAGGGAAAGCGGCCGGAACTCCAGGCACGACTGCCAGCTCGGCTCCAGCCCCGAGATCGCCTCGCGCGTCGTCTCACACGCGGCCGCCGGACCCACGAAGATGAGGTGCGAATCGAGCCGGCGGCAACGCCGGGCGATCGAGGCGACCGCGCGGGCCCGCTCGCCTTCGTCCTGGTAGTGGAGGCACAGCATCGCAGCTCACCCCCCTCCCGGGATGCGTCCTGCCGCTCCCACCAGCTCCGCCACCGCGGCGAGGAGCCTCTCCCGTGTGATCTTGAGCTCTTGCGGATCAACCCCCTCGTGCTTCTCGATGAAGTCGCGGACGCTGAGCAGCGCGGCCCGATGGCAGATCGTCTCGACGTCCGCGCCCGTGAGCCCCTCGGTACGCCGCGCCAGGTCCGTGACCTCCACATCGGCGGCCACGGGCTTCGCCTTGAGGTGGACTCGAAAGATCTCTGCGCGCCCCGCGGCATCGGGCCGGGGCACCTCGCACAGGAGGTCGAACCGGCCCGGCCGGAGCAGCGCGGGGTCGAGCATGTCCCTCCGGTTGGTCGCGGCGATGACCAGCACCCCCTTGAGCTCCTCGACGCCGTCCAGCTCGGTCAGGAGCTGGCTGATGACCCGCTGCGAGACCCGGGAGTCGCTGGTCTCGGCGCTCCGGACCGGCGCCAGCGCGTCGATCTCGTCGAAGAAGAGGATGCAGGGCGCCGCCTGGCGGGCCTTCTTGAAGACCTCGCGGACCCCGCGCTCGCTCTCGCCCACGTACTTGGAGAGCAGCGCCGGCCCCTTGACCGAGATGAAGTTGACCCCGCTCTGCGACCCGATCGCCTTGGCCAGGAGCGTCTTGCCGGTGCCCGGCGAGCCGTGCAGCAGGATCCCTTTCACGGGCCGCACGCCCGCGTGGCGCAGCAGCTCGGCGTGCAAGAGGGGCCACTCGACGGCCTCGCGCAGCTCCCGCTTGACCTGCTCGAGCCCCCCCACGTCCTCCCACTTGACGTCGGGCACCTCGACAAAGACCTCGCGGATGGCCGAGGGCTCGACCTCCGCCAGCGCCGCCACGAAGTGCGCCATCGTCACCCGGAGCGAGAGGAGCAGCTCGAGGGGCAGCTCGCGGCTGGCGAGGTCCATCTCCGGCATCACGCTGCGGAGCGTGGTCATGGCCGCCTCGCGGCACAGGGCCTGGAGGTCGGCGCCGACGAAGCCGTGGGTGATCGCCGCGAGCTTCGGCAGCTCGACGTCGTCCGCGAGCGGCATCCCCCGGCTGTGGATCTCCAGGATCTCGCGCCGCGCGGTGGCATCCGGGATGCCGATCTCGATCTCGCGGTCGAAGCGACCGGGACGCCGGAGCGCGGGGTCCAGGACGTTGGGCAGGTTGGTGGCGCCGATGACGATGATCTGCCCGCGCGACTCGAGCCCGTCCATGAGCGCGAGGAGCTGGGCCACGACGCGCTTCTCGACCTCGCCCTGGACGTTCTCGCGCTTGGGGGCGATGGCGTCGAGCTCGTCGAGGAAGATGATGCAGGGCGCGTTCTTGCGCGCCTGCTCGAAGATCCCGCGGAGCTTGGCCTCGCTCTCGCCGTAGAACTTGTGGATGACCTCGGGACCGCTGACGGAGATGAAGGCCGCCTCGGTCTCGTGCGCGACGGCGCGCGCGAGGAGCGTCTTGCCCGTGCCCGGCGCCCCATGCAGCAGTACGCCCTTGGGCGCGTCGATCCCGAGCCGCTCGAAGATCTGCGGGTAGCGGAGCGGCAGCTCGATCATCTCCCGGACCCGCCGGATCTCCTTGCGCAGACCGCCCACGTCCTCGTAGGCGACGCCGCTGGGCTTCGCGCCCTGCTGCGCCTCGGCTTCGATCACGATCTGGGTCTGCGGGTGAACGATGACGCAGCCGTCCTTGGGCTGGGTCCCGGTCACCTCGAAGTCCTGATGGCGCGAGCCAAAGAGCATCGCGCGGACCCGGTCGCCGCCCACGACGGGCAGCCCCTCGAGCAGGCGCCCCACGTAGCGCGTGTCGCCGTCGCGCTTCAGCGCCGGCAGGTCGCCGACCGACCGCAACACGAGCCTCCCGGCCGGGGCGTGGCTCGCCCGCGAGACCTTGACCCGCTGGTCGAGCCCGGTCTTCGCGTTGCTGCGGGTGATGCCGTCGATCTGGACGAGGCCCTGGCCCCGGTTCTCGGCGTAGGCCGGCATGGCCTTGGCGACGGTGGCTCGTTCGCCCTCGATGGTCAGGATGTCGCCCAGCTCGACCCCGAGCCGGCTGAGGTCCTTCGGGTCCAGGCGCGCCACCCCGCGGCCGACATCCTTGCCCAGGCCCTCCGCGACGCGGAGCGACAGTACCTCCACCGGGGCCTCGCGCCGTTTCGTCTCAGTGTGCATGACCGCACTCCTTCAGCTTGCGCCAGGGGTCGGCGCCGAACGGCAGGCTGTGGATGAGGTGCCGGACCTCGAGCTTGCCGTCCAGCAGCTCGTCGACCCGGTGGAGCAGCCCGAGGAACAGGATCGCCGTCTCGCCGTCGCCGAGGGTCTCGTCGATGCGCCGGGCGACGAAGGCGTCGCGCCGGGCGAGGAGAGCCTCGCCCTCCTGCTTCAGCTCCGCGGCCACCGTGTCGGCCGCGCGCTCCCGGGCGGCCTGGACCAGCGTCTGGATCCGGCGGTACTCAGCGAGCATGAGCTGCGGATCCTCCGTGCCGACGAGGGTGGCCCCGCGTCCCATCAGCTCGCCCAAGAGCTGGTGGTTGCGGCTGCCCTTGGCGGCGAGGTCGCGGACGATCTCCGGCTCCCGGCCGCAGACCGGAAGACCGTCCTGGTAGAGGCGCGTGCAGTGCCAGGGAAGCGGCAGCGCGAGGAGCTTGTGCCGGAGGCCTTCCCACATGGCGTCCACCGAGACGAAACGGCGCTGCCACTCGTGGGCGCCGAAGACCTCCTCGAACCGCCGCTGGACCTCCGCGGCCATGCTCCCCAGGTCCACCTCGGAGTGGACGACGGGCACGTAGATCAGCGCGCGCACGCACGTGGCCTCCGGCCAGCTCGGCCCGCGGCGGGGCCGTCACGCAGCCCCTCCCGGAGCGCCGATTTGAGGAACTCCAGGTTGAAGGGCTTCGTGATGTAGTCGTGGGCGCCGAGCATCATGGCCTCGCGGGCCGTCTGCACCGTGCCCTGCGCGGTCAGCATGATGACCGGGCTGCGCTGACCTCGTCGCCGCAGCTCGCGGAGCGTCGCCACGCCGTCCATGCCGGGCATCACGATGTCGAGCACGATGAGATCGGGGCTCGCCTCCGCGGCCAGGGCCAGCGCCCGCTCGCCGCTCGTCGCGGTGACCACCAGGTAGCCCTCTTCGCCCAGGATCTTCTCGAGGACTTCCAAGACCCGGGGCTCGTCGTCGACGACCATCACCGTGGGGCGAAGCGGTGCCGTCTTCTCGGTCATGACGTCTTCCTCCGCGCCGCGCCGGGCGACTCCGCCCGACTGACTTCGAGCTCGAGGACCCCGTTGCGAAAGCCCCAGCTCAGGCCCGCTGCCGAGGCCGGGAAGGGGAGCACGAGCTCGCGGTAGTACCGCCGCCGGCCCGGATGGGTCGGTTTCGTCGCGAGCGTGAGCACGTCGCCGTTCACCTGCACTTCGATCTCCTCCTTCGCGACTCCGGGAAGCTCCGCGAGCACGACCACGTCCCGGCCTTCCTCGAAGATCTCCACGTCGGGCTCGACCAGCTGGTCGACGGCCAGCGCGCCCTGGTAGCGCGCGAACCCGGGTCGCTTGACGAACACCCACGCCCGGGGCCGTTCGGGTGGTCGGTCCGCGGGGCGCGTCCCGCGCTTGCCGAGGCCGATACCGAGGCGCACGTCCACGAGCGCGGCGCCAGCTGGCGCCGGCGGCGCCGTCGAGGCCGGCGGCGTGGGTCGGCGGAGGCCGCCCAGCGTGCGGATGTCGCGCAGGCCACGGACGGGGCGCGGGCGTGCCGTCCCGACACTCTCAGCGCCGGGCTTTTTCATGGCGTGCGCCTCCCGCGCCGCGGGGCTGGTCGACCGCTCCCGGGCCCGGGCTCTCCAGATCCTG